>NZ_JBHUWH010000174.1:0-14711 GCF_042670125.1 Kitasatospora sp. NPDC057198
GTCGCCGGAGTCGCCCGGTTTCCCCGGGGTGCGCAACTTCCGGGACGCGGGCGGCACCGGCGCGCTCCCCCACGGGGTGTCGTACCGCTCCGGGGCGCCGAACCGGCTGGTGCCCGTCGGCACGCGGCCACCGCACGGCCTGGGCGTGCGCACCGTGCTGGACCTGCGCAGCGCGCCGGCGGTCGCCGCCCGGCCGGACGCGCTCGGGGCAGTAGCATCCGGCACCCGCACGTCCCGGTCTTCGCCGCGCGACGCCGACCGGAGGAGCAGGCCGAGCTGTGCCCGTCGAAGGGCGGACTCGACGGGCGGACTCGACGGGCGGCCCGCGGTGGCCGCCGTCCGGCAGCTGCCCACGGCGGAGCGGCGCGCCGGGGTGGTGGTTGCCCCGCTGCGATCGCCGCTCGGTGTGCCGGAGCACGGGGTCACCGCCGAACTCACCGCCCTGCACACCGCGTTCCACCCCCTGCCGGAGGTCGCCGCCGGCCGGTGACCAACCAGCGGACGCCCGCGACGACCGGACGGCCCGCGCCGATAGGCTCGCCCCCGCCGCGGCCGGGCGCGCGACGCCCCGGTCGCCGTTCCGCACACCTTCCGCAGGAGAACGCGCATGCTCAAGGTCAACGAATACTTCGACGGCACGGTCAAGTCGGTCGCCTTCACCTCGGCCGACGGCCCGGCCACCGTGGGCGTGATGGCCCCCGGCGAGTACGAGTTCGGCACCGCCGCGCCGGAGGTCATGCACGTGGTCAGCGGCGCGCTGACCGTCAAGCTCCCGGGCACCGAGGAGTGGCAGACCTTCTCCGCCGGTGAGCGGTTCTCCGTTCCGGGTGACAGCAAGTTCCAGCTCCAGGTCTCGGTCGACACGGCTTACCTCTGCGAGTACCGCTGACCCCGTGGCCCCACCGGCCGAAGGAGCCGGTGGGGCCGGTGAGGCCAGTGGGACGGGTAGGACGGGTAGGACGGGTGGGGGCCGGCGGGGAACCAGCCCTTCGGGAGCGGCCGGGCCCGGCAAAGATCGAGTCAACCCCGCCACGGCTCGGCGGAGGAGCCCTACGGTGTGGGCCGACCACTTCGTCGCCCGAGCACCGTGGAGCCCCGGACGGGCAGAGCCCGCCCGCATGATCCGAAGCGACCCGCGGTCGCGGCCCCGCCTGGGCGGCGCCGCCGGGGCTGCGGCTTGTCCGTCCTGGTCTTCGGGCTCTTGGTCCTCACCCTGAGCGGCGGCTACTTCTCCTTCAAGTCTTCGGTGGACTTCAGCTACCAGGTCGGCTGGCAGGGCACTCCCCCGCTGGTGATGACCGTCGACTCCCGCGCCGACCACGGCGGTGGGCGCTCCCAGACGTTCTCCTGCCTCGGGCACGGCGACCGTGGCAGCGCCGACACCGTCGACGGCGAGTGGCAGCTCCACAACCTCCCCCATGGCTACTCCCGGGGCACCGCCCTGAAGGTCAGCTGCTCCCCGGCGGTGACTGTTTCGAGCTCGGCGCGCACGACGCGGCGGGGAACGTGGGCATGTTCCTGCTCGGTCTGTGGCTGGTCTCCTGGGCCCCTGTCTGGGGGCGGCCATGCTGATCGTCCGCCGCGGCAAGCGCCTCGGCCGACCGGCCCGGACGGGGCTCGGCCCGTCCGGCCGCGTGGGCCTGGCCTGGTTGTCCGGGCTGCCCGTACTGGCCCTGCTCGCCGGCCTGGTCTCCCTCTTCCTCTGACCACCCGCCACCGCCCGGCCGGCCCTCCTCATCTCGCCCCCGCTCCCCTTCTTACCGCCGCTCCGCCGCTTCTTCCGCCCGCGGCCGGACCGCTCGCCCGCGGCAACCCGGCGGACGAGGGCTCAGCCTTCCCGCCCGGCCTTCGGGTGCGTCTCGTACATCCGCAGCGCCACCGTGGCACCGGCCGCGGCGGTGACGGCGGCGACGGCCCAGATCGCGGCGGTCAGGCCGTAGGCGTCGGCGAGGACGCCCGCAACCAGTGCCCCGATCGCGAATCCCCCGTCCCTCCAGAGCCGGTAGACGCCGACGGCCCGGGCCCGCCAGGCGGGGTGGGCGACGTCCCCGATGACGGCGAGCAGGGTCGGGTAGACCAGGGCGGTGCCCGCGCCGAGGAGGGCCTGGGCCGCCGCCCACACCGGGAAGGCGGTGCCGACCGCGACCAGGCCGAGGGCGGCGGCCTGGAGCAGCATTCCGGCGGTGATCAGGTGCTTGCGGCCGATGTGGTCCGACCACCAGCCGGTGAGCATCTGCCCCGCGCCCCAGACCGCCGGGTAGAGCGCGGCGAGGATGCCGATCCGGCCGAGGTCCAGCCCGTGCGCGGCGTACAGCAGCGGGAAGATCCCCCAGGCGAGGGCGTCGTTCAGGTTGTTGACCATGCCCGCCCAGCTGGCGGCGGACAGCGCCCGGTCGCCGAGGCTGACGGCGCGGGCTATTCGGGCGGTGCCCGGGGCCGCCGGTTCTCCGACGGCGGCCGGAGGCGCGGCGACCGGACGGGCGACGACCGGACGCGTGGCGGCCTCGGCGCGGGCGTGCTCGCGGGTCTCCCGGACGGCGGCCGCGGCCAGGCCGAGGCCGAGCGCGACGTAGGCCGCGCCGATCAGGAAGGGGGCGGGGCGCAGGCCCCAGTGTGCGGCGATCGCGCCGGTGGCGGTCGCGGTGACGGCCACCGCGAGGTACCCGGAGGCTTCGTTGAGGCCCATGGCCAAACCGCGGCGGGCCGGGCCGGCCAGGTCGATCTTCATGATCACGGTGGTGGACCAGGTGAGCCCCTGGTTGACGCCGAGCAGCACGTTGGCCGCGACGATCCAGCCCCAGGTGGGGCCCCAGGCCAGCATGGCGGGGACCGGCAGGGCGACCAGCCACCCCGCGACCAGGACCGGCTTGCGGCCGTAGCGGTCGGAGAGCGTCCCGGCGAAGAAGTTGGTGACCGCCTTGGTCGCGCCGAAAGCCAGGATGTACGTCAGTGCACCGGTGTGGGCGGACAGGTGGAACACCCGGTCCGCGAGCAGCGGGAGCACTGTGCGCTCCTGCCCGAGCGTGCCGCCGACCAGGGCGTTGACGGCAACCAGCAGGCCGAACTGGGCGAGGTTGGCGCGCAGGCCGAGCCTGATCGGGCGCTCCTCCGGCCCGGCGGGAGGAGTGGGAGGCGCGAGGGTACCGAGGGTCATGGGCGGTGCTCTCCTGGCTGGTGCGTGCGTGCGGCGGCACGTGGGTAGGGCGGGGGTCGGCCCGTCAGCGGACCATCATATTCCAATACTTTATGGATTATTGGACCCATGGGTGGGATCATGCCCCCACCACTTCCTCCGGAGCGGCCTTCCGGGGCCCGGGAGCCGTGTCGAGCCCGTCCGGCAGGCTCGCGGGCAGACGGCGGACGGCGGGGAGGGCGAGCAGGGCGAGCGCGGCCGGGACGGCGAGGGCGGTCATCCCGAAGAGTGCGGGCCGCACACCGAGGCTGTCGGAGAGCGGGCCGGCCAGCACCAGTCCGAGCGGCATCAGGGCCACGGAGATCAGGTGGTCGTAGGAGCTGACCCGGGAGAGCACCCGCTCCGGGATGTGCACCTGGAGCGAGGTCTCCCAGAGCACGAAGAACAGGGACACCCCGACCCCCGTCACCGCCTCCAGTGCGGCGATCGCCCAGACCGGCGAGCCGGACCCGATGACCAGCGCCTGGCAGGAGGCGACCGCCAACGCCACCGCCGCGACCGCCATCGGGCGGGCCGGTTTCAGGCGGTAGGCGCAGACGTCCCCCACGATCGCGCCGAGGCCGAAGGCGATGACCACCACGGCCCACGCGCCGGCCCCGCCCCATTCGCGCTCCGCCAGCACCGGCCCGAGCACGAACACCGAGGGCAGCACCACTACGTGGTAGACCGCGATCGCGAGCATCCCCGACCACACCCACGTCCGGCTGCGCACCTGTTGCCAGCCGACCCGCAGTTCGGCGAGGAAGCCGAGCCGCCCGTCCTGCCCCGGGTCGGCGGCACCCGCCCCGGCGCCCGCCCCGTCCGGCACCCCGCCCATCACCGTCCCGTCCGGCACCCCGCCCGTCACCGCGCCGACCGGCCCCAGCCGGGCCAGCACGGCGGCGCTGACCGCGAAACTCGCGGCGTCCACCGCCAGCGCCCCGCCCGGCCCGGCCGCCGCGACCAGCACCCCGGCCAGCACGGGCCCGACCACCAGGCTGGCCGACTGCACGAATCCGCGCAGCGCGTTCGCCTCGCGCAGCCGGTCGGCGGGGACGAGCAGGGGCAGCAACCCGCTGGAGGCGGGGAGGAAGAAGGCGTCCGCGACGCCGAACAGCGCCATCAGCAGCGCCAGCACACCGACCCGGGCAGTACCGGTGAGCAGCAGCACGGCGGCGGCCGCCTGGACGGCGCAGCGCACCAGGTCGGAAGCCAGCATGATCCGCTGTCGCGGCATCCGGTCCGCCCAGACTCCCCCGGCCAGCGTGAACACCAGCAGCGGAAGCAGCCCGGCGGCCGTCACCAGGCCGACGTCGGCGGCCGAGCCGCCGACGGACAGCACCGCGAAGGGCAGCGCCACGAACGACACCCGGTCCCCCAGGACCGACAACGACTGGCCGACGAACAGCCGGGCGAACTGGCGCTCGGTACGGAGCACTTCAGGGACCGGAACGCGCATGGGACCTCCTCGACGAACCCGGCGCACCCGGCACACCCGACGGACCCGAGGGGCCGGAGGGGCCGGAGCAGCGCACCCGCCGCACGAGGACGGCGAGCACGGCGATCGTAGGAAGCCCACGAACCCCCTGTCGCGCCATTTATCCGCAACGCCGTCAATGCCCTGATTCCGGCTAACTTCCTCCCCCCGCAAGGAAGTTGGCAACTCCCAACCCCTCCCGTGGCCGAACCGGGGCGCCGGCCTTCCCCGTTCGCCCTCCTCCCAATCCCACCGATCGGCCACACTTCTCCAGCCGGTCCGCCGACCTCCCGTACCCGACGGACGCCCGCCTCCCACCCGGGGCACCGTCAACAGGTCGTCCACACACCACGCGGGAACCGACGTGACGAAGGCGTGATCCCGGCGCGACGCGCTTGTGATTGCCACGTTCGAGTGAATAGGCTCCTCCCAGCCCGCACCACCGGGCCCCGCACGCGAGAACGCCGAACCCTGTCCATCGCGCCGTCGGGTCGACCACCACAACCCTTGGACAGGGGCGGGGGAACCACGATTGTTGCCGTTCCCCACGGCTAGGGGTGAAGCCGTCCGCACCGGGTGAACCGGGGCGCGGCGGCCGGGCCTCCCTCCCGGTCCGAACCCGACAGCTCACCTCGCAGGCGTGCGGAGAGGATCTCGCATGCTCTTCACGGGTCCGGGACGTCACCGCCGACAGGGTCCGGCGGAGAAGGCGGCCGAGCGCGCGATCGCGGCGGCCGGTGTGGCCGGCGTCGGCATCGCCCTGCCGCTGCTCGCCGTGTCCGGCGCGCACGCCGCGCCCAGCGCGGTCTGGGACCGGGTCGCCGAGTGCGAAAGCGGAGGGAACTGGAGTTCCGACGCGGGCAACGGCCTCTACGGCGGCCTGCAGATCAACGCCCAGCGCTGGACCGACTACGGCGGCACCCAGTTCGCCCCGCTGCCGAACGGGGCCACCCGCAGCCAGCAGATCGCCGTCGCCGAGCGGATCCTGGCCACCGAGGGCCCCTCGCCCTGGTCCTCGTGCGTGGACGAGTCGGGCCTGAGCACCGCCACCGCGCCGGGCGTCGTCGACGACAACGACTCGGCCGACGAGACCGGTTCGCTGCGCGGCGCCCGCGGCATCGCGGCGGTCAACGCCGCCCCGGACGGCAGCACCGTCCCGAGCGGGAACGCCGCCCCGGTGTTCTCCGGCCTGCCGGGCTACGACCCGGTCTCGCACGTGTACTGGTACGAGAAGAACGGCGCCTGGTTCTGGACCAGCCACCAGAGCCTGTACGAGCGCTACATGCAGCTGAGCCGTCCCCAGCCGCAACCGAGCACCTCCGCCCCGACCGCGCCCACCACGGACCCCACGGGCGCCCCGGCCACGCCGAGCACCCCGTCGGCCTCCCCGGCCACCCCGCTGCTGCCCACCGACCCGACCGCCACGCCCAGCCCGACCGCGCCCACCGACGGCACCAACGGCAACGGGAACGGGAACGGCGACCCGAACGGCACCGGCAACAACGGGAACGGAAACGGGAACAACGGGAATGGGAACGGGAACGGCCTGTTCCCCACCCTCCCGGCCACCCCGTCGCCCAGCCCGTCCGGCAGTACCGACTCCTCCGGCGCCACCGGCACCGCCGCCCCCGACGCCTCACCCACCAGCGGCACGGCGACCCCGGCCCCGGCCGCCACGCCGGACGTCCCGGCCACCCCGGCGGCTCAAGCCGCAGCCCCGTCCGCGCTGCCCTACACCGTCTCCCCCGGTGACAGCCTGGCCGGCATCGCCCGCGAGCACGCGCTGGACGGCGGCTGGTCCGAGCTCTACAAGTCGAACCAGCAGGTGGTCGGCGAGAACCCGGACCTGATCCGCCCGGGCCAGGTGCTCGAGCTGGGCTGATCCGCCCCCGGCTGAGCCGCCGTCACTTCGGGACGGCGGCCAGCCCGGTGCAGCCGCGCAGGCCGTCGCGGCGCTGCTGGGCGGCCTTCGCGGCGTTCCCGCCCTGCGGGACGGGTACGCCCCGGCCGTCGATGTGGGCGGGGGTGAAGGTCTCGCCGGTGACGCGGCCGTCGGCGGTGACGGTGAGCGTGGTGACGCCTGTCTCGTCGGAGGCGGTGTAGTTCGAGGTGCCGTACCAGAGGAAGTTGCCGAAGCCGTACGCCACGTAGGTCTTCCCGAGCATGCCCGCGCCGAGCATGGTGTGGGCGTGGGTGCCGACCACGGCGGTCGCTCCGGCGTCGGCGAGCTTCTTGGCGAGGCCGCTCTGCGCGCGGGTCGGGCAGGCCACGCCCTCGTCGCCCCAGTGCAGGTAGACCAGGACCACCGGCGCCTGCGCCTTCGCCGCGGTGACGGCGCGCAGCAGCGCGGTCTCGTCGAGGGCGGAGGCGATGCCCGGCTTGTGGGCGCCGGCCCGCCACTTCTGGTTGGTGATCTCGTTGACCTGACTGGCCGCCAGCACGGCGACCTTCACGCCGCGCACGGTGGTGACGTACGGGGCGTACGCCTCCTGCGCGTCCTTGCCGATGCCGACCACGGGTATCGGGGAGGCGGCCTTGGCGGCGAGGGTGTCGGCGAGGCCGTCGGGGCCGAAGTCGACGGCGTGGTTGTTGGCCTGGGAGACCACGTCGACGCCGGCGTCCTTGAGCGCGTCGAGCGCCTTGGGGGTGGTGCGGAAGGTGTAGGTCTTGGGTTCGGCCTTGCCCCGGCTGGTGATCGCGGTCTCCAGGTTGAGCACCGCCAGGTCGGCGGCGGAGAGCGTCGCGGAGATCGGGCCGAGTGCGGTGTCGGCCCTGCCCGCTCCGAGCCGGGAGGCGGTGCGCCCCTCGAAGTGGACGTCCCCGGCGAACGCCACCGTGATGCTGCCGCCGGGGCTCGCCGGGGCGCTCCCCTCCGACGCCCCGGGGGCCGGTCCGGTGGACGCGGCGGCCGTCGGCGCGGGCGTCGCGGACGCCGAGGCCGCCGTGCCGGTGGCGGTAGCGGTGCCGGCGCCGGCCCGGTCCGTGGAGGGCTCCGACCCGCCGCACCCGGCGACGGTGCTGAGCAGTAGGACGACGGCGGCGGCTGTGCCGACCGTGGTGCGGTGCATGAACGGACCCCCCGGCAGTTCGGTGACGACGCACTTTATCTGCGCCGGTCGAACACCGGAAGTCCACACGGACACCGAATGATCACGATCCCGGTCCCGTCCCGTCCGGGGCCGTCCCGGGCCGGGCCCGCAACGTCCTGAAGGCCCGTCCGCTCAGGCCACCACCCCGGCGGCGCGCAGCAGCCAGCGGTTGGTCCGGCCGACCAGTCCGGCCCGGTCGAGCACCGAGACGACCTTCTGGGCCATCTCGATCTTGGTGGCCCGCCAGCGCGGGTTGGCGCGGGCGGCCGCCCTGCCGACCTTGGGGTCGATGCCGACGGCGGCGTAGAGCCGGGGGTGGATCAGCGCGGTGGTGGCGTAGTAGACGATCAGTCCGATGAACAGCTGCTCGTACCGGCGGCGGACCGGGCCGAGGCGCTTGCGGACGAGTTCCTCGCGGGCGTAGCTGATGTGCCGGGCCTCCTCGATGACGTGGATCCGGGAGACCTGGCGGGTGAGCGGCTGGAGGGTGTCGTCGTTCATCACCTCGCGCTGGAAGGCGTCCAGGATCTCCTCGACGTACATGGTGCCGCCGAAGGTCTGGCTGTGGGTGGAGATCGCCTTGAACAGCCGGCCGAGGTTGTGGGCGACGAATCCGGCGCCGTACGCGGGAACGCCCATCTTGGCGATCATGCGGGCGAACATGATCGAGTGCCGGCACTCGTCGGCGATCTCGGTCAGCGCGTACTGGACGTGGTTGCTGGTCGGGTCCCGGTCGAAGGCGTGCCGCAGCAGCATCTGCATGAGGATCTCCTCGAACCAGATGCCGACGCTGGCGATGGAGGCGACCTCGTGCTTGGAGAGTTCGATCCGCTGCTCCTCGGTCATCCGCTCCCAGAGGTCGGTGCCGTAGAGGGAGAGGTGCCGGGGCGGACAGTAGTAGGCGCCGGGGACGGGGTCGGCGTCCCAGTCGACGTCCGTGAGGGGGTTGAACGAGAGCTTCGCGGAGGAGGCGAGCAGGCGTTCGGCGGTGCGCTCCCGGTCGGGGGCGGTGCGGGCGGGCTGGGGCGGCATGCCGGCTCCTTCGCGGTGGGGGCGGAGAGGGTGGAGTGGTGGCACTGCCGCGAAGGTAGAAGTTATTAGACTTCCCGTCAATACACCGCGCGCGAAGCGGCCCCGACCGACCACCGGGTCGTGCTTCTCGCATCCCGTGACGGCCCGCCGTTCCGGCGGGGCCGACGGGGTCCGCAGGGGGTGCCCGGCGGCGCCCCGTCAGGAGCGGCCGAACCAGCGGCGCCGGGGAGGGGATTGAGGCGCGGCGTCCTCCGCCGGGGCCGCGGACGGGTCGTCGTACTCGCGGGAGACCACCCGGACCTGGCCCGATGCAGGGTCGTGGCGCACGGTGTCCAGGCCCCGGCTGTCGAGTTCGGCGATGGTTCCGGCGTGGGTGGTGGTGTTCAGGGCGAGCATCCCGACCCTCGAGCGCCCCGGGTCGAGCTCCACCTCCTCGCGGAGCAGGACCTGCATCAGGCGGTCGGCGGAGGCCGATGGCAGGTCCTCGTCCACGGCCACGTACAGCACCAAGTCTTCTCCGCCGTTGGCCTGCCACCGGGTTTGCGCCACCCACGCCGACCGGACGGCGGGGAACTCGCGGATCCGCCGGGCCAGTGCGTCGCGCAGGGCGACCGCCACCGGATCGGTGGACCACGCCGGCTCCGTCTCCGCCCCGGACCCGTAGGTCGCCCAGTTCCGCAGCACCTGTTCGGGAAAGGTCGCCTGTCCGTCCACGGAGCGGACCACGAGCACGGCCACGCCGGTCTTCTCCATGATGTCCCTCAGCCGCGCGACGTCGCAGTGCACCGTCCCGGCGGCCGTCGGCAGCAGTTGCGTGCCGAGCGCCGCGTCGGTGAACCCGAGCAGTGTGGGCTGCTGCCCGTCGCCGGGGACGAACACCACCGACGCGGTGTCGGTGACGGGAACGAACGCCCCGCCCTCGAACAGTGCGGCGAGCACGGCCTCCGGCGCGGGCTCGTGCCCGTCCGCGGCACGGTCGAGAAGGCCGGCGAGGCTTGCGTTCGAGTGTTCGATCACGCGTGCAGGGTATCGTCCGGACGACCGCCGCCGGCCCCGCCGCGGCTCCACGGGCCGGCCGGCGCACTGGGGCGCGACGAGCCGCCGGCCCCGTGCTCCCCGGTCCTACCAACCCGCCGGGTCCTGCCAGGCCGCCAGTTCCCGCCCGCTGGTGAAGCGCCGCCGCCGGCCGTCCACCGGGTCGGTGAACTCCAGCGAGCGCGCCAGCAGCTGGAGCGGGCGCCGGTAGTCCTCGGCCCGGTCCTCCCCCAGCACCTCGGGGTAGAGCGGGTCGCCCAGGATCGGCAGGCCCAGTCCGTTCATGTGCACCCGCAGCTGGTGGGTGCGCCCGGTGCGCGGGGCCAGCCGGTAGCGGCCCAGGGCGCCGCGGGCCTCGGCCAGCTCGATCCGGCTCTCGGCGTTGGGCTCGCCGGGCACCTCGTAGGCGTCGAGCCGGCCGCGGTCCTTGCGGATCCGGCTGCGCACCACGGCGGGCAGCCCGGCGGCCGCGCCCTGCTCGTACCGGGCGACCGCCTCGTACTCCTTGACGGCCTCGCGGCGCTCGAACAGGCCCTGGTAGGCGCCGCGCAGCGCGGGGTCGGCGACGAACAGCACCACGCCCGCGGTGAGCCGGTCCAGGCGGTGGGCGGGGCTGAGCCGGGGCAGGCCGAGGTCGCGGCGCAGCCGGGCGAGGGCGGTCTCGGTGGCGTGGCTGCCGCGCGGGGTGGTGGCGAGGAAGTGCGGCTTGTCGGCGACCACGATGCGCTCGTCGCGGTGCAGGATCTCGACGGGGAAGGGCACCACGGGTTCGGGCGGCCCGGGTTCGCGGTGGAACCAGACGTGGCCGCCGGGCCGGTAGGGCGCGTCGGGGTCGACCGGGCCGTCGGCGGCGACGAACTCGCCGGCCGCGAGCATCGTGCCGATCCGCCCGTCCCCGGCGGCGGTGCCGTAGCGCTCCTCCAGGTAGGCGCGGACCGTCGGCCAGGTGCCGTCCAGCGGCAGTCTGACGTGCACGGGGTCGATGCCGTCGCGCTGCGGCAGCGGGCTGACCGGGGCGGGTTTCCTACGCACCACCGCGCGCCACCGGGGGGTTCGTCCGACGGGTGTCCATCCTGCCCACCATAGCGGCAGGTCACCCGTATGGGCGCGGGCGGCCCGCCGTGCGACGATGGCAGGGCGGTGACCGCCCCCCGGAACGGCAGGTGGCCAGATGGACACCGACGAACAGCGCACGATTCCCCGCCTGCGCCCCGCCTCCCCGTACGCGGCGGGCGGCGCGCCGGTACCGGACGGCCTGCTGTCGATCCCGGTGGCGACGGCGCTGATCGCGGCGGACGGCCGGATCCTGCACTGGAGCCCGGACGCGGAGGCGCTGCTCGGCTTCTCCGCGGAGCGGGCGGTGGGGACGCGCGCGGCGGACATCCTGGTGGGCCCGGAGCGGCGTCCGGAGGCGCTGGAGCTGTTCGGCCGGATCCTGGGCGGCCGCGCCTGGGCGGGGGTGTTCCCGGTGCGGCACCGGGACGGGCACCTGGTGCGGCTCGATTTCCGGACCTTCCCGGTCCTGGACCGGGAAGGCTCCCCGATGGTGCTGGCGGTGGCCTCGGACGTCAGCGAGGTGCGCCGGCTGGCGGCCGACCTGGCGGTGCTGGACGGGTTCTTCACCCAGTCGCCGGTCGGCATGGGCGTGTTCGACACCGAGCTGCGCTTCGTCCGGCTGAACGAGGCGCTGGCCCGGATCAACGGGCTGCCGGTGGACCGGCACCTGGGGCAGCGGCTGTCCGAGGTGCTGCCGGGGATCGACGGCCGGGCCGCCGAGGCGACGATGCGCCGCATCCTGGCCGACGGCCAGCCCCTGGTGGACCTGCGGACGCACGGCCGGACGGCGGCCGACCCGGAGCGCGAGCACGCCTGGTCGGTGTCGACCTTCCGGCTGGAGCAGCCGGACGGCACGGTGCTCGGGGTGTGCACCACCGTCGTGGACATCACCGACCGCTTCGAGGCGGAGACCGCCGCCGAGGCCGCGCAGCAGCGGCTGGCGCTGCTGAACGAGGCGTCCACCCGGATCGGCACCACGCTGGACCTGGCCACCACGGCCCGGGAGCTGGCCGAGACCGCCGCGCCGAGCCTGGCCGACACCGTGATGGTGGAGGTGCTGGACGGCCTGGTGCGGGGCGAGCCTGCCGTGCTGCCCGGCCGGGCGGACCGGACGGCGGTGCTGCGCCGGCTGGCGTTCCACACCGTCCCGGGCAGCGGGATGACCCCGATCGCGCCGGTGGGCTCGGTGCAGCGCCTGCACCCGAGCACGCCGTACGCGTGGGCGCTGTCGCACGGCCGGCCGGTGCTGGTGCCGCGCACCGACGGCGCGGCGATGAGCTGGTTCGCGGACGACCCGGTGCGCGGCGGGGCGATCCGGGCCCAGGGGGTGCGCTCGCTGATGGTGGTGCCGCTGATCGCGCGCGGGGCGGCGATCGGCACGGCCACGTTCTTCCGCTCCCGGAGCGCGGCGCCGTACGACCGGGCGGACCTGGCGCTGGCGAGCGAGCTGGCGGCCCGGGCGGCGGTGTCGATCGACAACGCGCTGTTGTACACCCGGGAGCGGGACGCGGCCGAGCAGCGGCAGCGGGCGCTGGAGGCGGCGGAGGCCGCGCAGCAGCGGCTGGCGCTGCTGAACGAGGCGTCCACCCGGATCGGCACCACGCTGGACCTGGCGATCACCGCGCGGGAGCTGGTGGACGTGGTGATCCCGCGGTTCGCGGACTTCGTGACGGTGGACATCCGCGAGGCGGTGCTGACCGGCGAGGACCCGGAGCCGGTGCCGGAGTCCGGCTCGGTGGCGCTGCGCGCGGTCGCGGTGGGCGAGCGGGAGGACGGCACGCTGCTGACCGGGGCGGCGGACCAGGTCGGGGAGACCACGCACTCGGCCAAGCTGTACGCGCAGGCGATGCGCACCGGCCGGTCGATCCTGGTGCCGCACGTGGACGAGTTCGAGCTGCGCCGGATCGTCGCGCACGCGGACCGGGTCCAGCCGGGCCTGGACGCCGGGATCCACTCGTACCTGATGGTGCCGCTGCTGGCGCGCGGCCAGGTGCTGGGCGGGGTGGAGTTCGTGCGGCTGGCGAACCCCGAGCCGTTCACCCCGGCGGACCGGGCGCTGGGCGAGGAGCTGGCGGCGCGGGCGGCGGTGTGCATCGACAACGCCCGGTTGTACCGGCGGGAGCGGGACACCGCGCTGACCCTGCAGCGCAGCCTGCTGCCGCAGGACGTGCACGGCACGCCGGGGCTGGAGATCGCCCACCGGTACCTGCCCTCGACGGTGGGTGACGAGATCGGCGGCGACTGGTTCGACGTGGTGCCGCTGACCGGCGGCCGGGTGGCGCTGATCGTCGGCGACGTGATGGGACACGGCATCCGGGCGGCCGCCACGATGGGCCAGCTGCGGACGGTGGCGCGGACGCTGGTGACGCTGGATCTGGATCCGGCGCGGGTGCTGCGGCGGCTGGACGAGGCGACCGCGCAGCTCGGCGAGGGCCAGTTCGCGACCTGCGTGTGCGCGGTGTTCGACCCGGTGGACGAGGAGTGCGTGCTGGCCTCGGCGGGCCACCTGCCGCCGGTGCTCTCCGAGCGGGACGGCCGGGCCCGGCTGGTGGAGCCGCCGCCGGGGGCACCGCTGGGCGTCGGCGGGGTGCCGTTCGAGTCGGTGCGCTTCCCGCTGCACGAGGACGGGCTGCTGGTGCTGTACACGGACGGCCTGGTGGAACGGCGCGGGCAGGACCTGGACGAGGGCCTGGAGCTGCTGCGCGAGATGGTGACGCGCCGTCAGCCGACCCTGGAGGAGGGCTGCGACGCGGTGCTGGGGGCGTTCGGGTCGACGCTGGGGCAGGACGACGTGGCGGTGATCATGGCGCACTCCGGGCCGGTCGGCGAGGACCGGCTGGCGACGCTGGCGCTGTCCGGCGATCCGGCGCTGCTGCGGCAGGCCCGGGAGTTCACCCGGCGGACGCTGACCGACTGGGGGCTGGCCTCGCTGGTGGATCCGGTGGTGCTGCTGACCGGCGAGTTGCTGGCCAACGCGGTGCTGCACGCCGGTTCGCCGCTGCAGCTGCGGCTGTTCCGGGGGGCGCTGCTGACGGTGGAGGTGTCGGACGCGGACAGCCGGGAGCCGCGGCTGCGGCCGGTGGGCGAGCACGACGAGGGCGGGCGCGGGATGCTGCTGATCAACGAGCTGGCGCACCGCTGGGGCAGCCGGGCGACCAGGGACGGCAAGGCGGTCTGGTTCGAGATGGAGCTGCCGGTGCGATCTTCGCACTGACGCGGCGCCAACTCCCTTGTGGCACGGGCCCGTCAACCGCGCGACCTGCCGGTACGGCATCCGGCGGTACCGCGCTCACCCGTCGCGGCGGTGCGCTTGCCCCGGCCGGGTGACCGCCCGGCCCGCGGCGTGCGGTGCGGGCCCGCGGGCGCCGATGATCGTCGCGTCCGGCACCAACCCGCGTCCGACGCCAACGCGTTGGGCGCCGAGCATGGAGAACCCGATGCGTTCCAGCATTGCCAAGGTCACCACCGCCACCTTCCTCACCGGTCTCGCCCTGCTCGGCACGGCGGGCACCGCCTCCGCGCACTCGCACCACCACCACATGCACCCGCACGGGGCGCTGGCGGTCGGCGGCGACGCGGCGGCCCAGGGCGGCGACGCGGGCGCGGTGGGCGGCGACGCCTGGGCCGAGGACGGGAACGCGGGCGCGGTCGGCGGGGACGCGGGCGCGCTGGGCGGCGGGTCCCTGGCGACGGGCGGCGACGCCTGGGCCGAGGGCGGCGACGCGGGCGCGATCGGCGGGGACGCCGAGGCGCTGTGCGGCTCATCCCTGGCGTAGGGCGGCGACGCCCTCGCCCAGGGCGGCGACGCGAGACCGGTGCGCTGCGCCCTGTGACGTATACAAATCTGACG
>NZ_JBHUWH010000175.1:0-14700 GCF_042670125.1 Kitasatospora sp. NPDC057198
GCTGTCCCCCTGGGCACACTGCGGCTGCTGCCGCCTTCCGCGGCTGGGTGCCAGCCGCACCCTGGGGGGGGTTTTGGCGGCCTTCGGCCGCGCGGGCATGAAAGTGCCCCCCTGGGTGTGGGCCAGGGGGGCTGAGGGGGTGTGGAGCGGGGGAGGGGTTCCGCCTTCGGCGTCACCCTCCGTAGTTGTAGCTCATGTCGCCTTCGGCGGCATGGCATGTACACGCAGGCGCGCGCTGGTTCCGAAGGCCCAGCTTCGGCCCGTCGTCCAGACCGATCCGGGGTTGTGGACCGGGATGGACACCTCCATCTCTTCCAGCAGCTCGCCGGACGGGCCGAGCATCTCCAGCACGGCCCGGATCTCCTGCTGCTCGCTCACGCTGCCTCCGGCGGCCCGGGGCGGGGCTGGAGGTGGAGCTCCGGCTCCTCCTGGCCGGCCTCGGTGAGCGCCACGATGCGCGGGCGGCGGCGGCCGTTGTCCGTCAGGGTGGTGTGGAACGCGCGGGCGTTCGCCTGGTCCTGCCTCTGCTGCTTCCGGGTGTACTCGGGTATCTCGGCGGCGGCCTGAAGCTTCCGGAGGTACCCGCCTACGGCGGGGAGCGGGGGCTGCTCGTCGCTCATCCGGCCACCACCGAGGTGTACGGCCGGAGCTCGGCGTAGCGCGGGTCCTCCACGATAAGCAGGACGGCGGCGCGCAGCTTCTCGCACATCTCGTCCCAGAGCACCCCGTGCTCCCGTTCCCTCTGGCCGCCGTGGGCGTCCAGGGAGACCGTCACGTCGAGCGCGCAGCTCTCCACGGCGTAGCCCATCAGGCGTCCCACGGGGTGTAGACCACCCGGTGGGGGTGGCTCTCGCCGGGGCAGGTGATGGCCTCCATCTGCACGAGGGAGTCCCACACGAGCCCGGCCGGGCCGTCCTCGCCGCCGTTGTCCCGGACGAACTCGTCGCGGCAGGGGAACGGGTCCTCCGGCTTGAGCTCGCCCGTCACGGTCTTGAGCTGGTACTTGCGGTACAGCTGTCCAGCGTCCATCACGCCGCCTTCTCTCCGGTGCGCGACAACCGCGCGTTGTCGGTCTTCCGCGTCTCCGCGGAGCCCCGGTACGCCGGGTGCCCGCGGTGCGCGCGGAGGTAGGGGGAGAGCTGCTGGCGGCTCTCCCGGGGGAGCCCCTCGGAGCCGAACCACCAGGCGAACTCTTCGTCGCTCATGCTGCTCATGGCGCCATGGTAGGGGCCTTGTTCGGGATTTGGTCACAATCCGGGTGCTCCTGCATGTGCCACTTCTGGTAGCGGCGTAGGCGGAGCTCGTGCCACCAGACGGACCCGAGGGCCAGGGGAGCGGCCCCGAGGGCGAGGGAGAGGGTGTGCAGCACGTAGGCGAGCAGGCAGCCCGCGAGGGTGATGCCGAGGGAGGTGAGGCCCTGCGCCTGGCGGATTCGCTCGGGGGTGGTGTCGTCGTGGGTAGCCATGGCGGGATGGTACGGGACAGGGCCCCGGCGCGGAGCCCAATTCCCGCCGGAGCCCTGGACTTTGACGCCCCGTCAGTAAGGGCGGGGCGGGGTGCGGGCCGCCGCGCACAGCACGCAGCAGCTCACCCCGTTGAGCGTGGTGACGGCCCGGAGAGGGAGCACCGCGCCGAACCCCCAGTCCCTGCCGCCCGCCGCGTGGGTGTCGATGATCCGGGGGCGGTCCGGATCTTCCGTGGCGTGCAGCTCGATCGCGGCGGCCAGGAAAGCCCGGTCGCCCACCCCGTTGTCCTCCACCCGGTAGCGGTTCGGGTGGTTGAGGACGTCCGCGATGCAGTACGCGCAGATCTTCATCGCGGCTGCGGCTGCACGGCCACGGCGGCGTTCGACCAGAACATCACCTCGCGGAGCCGGAGCATCGCCTGCTCCCGCTCCGGACCGGGCGGGAGGAGCTCGTCCAGGGTGGTGGCGAGGTGGCCGCACACCCCGCGCACGACGTTGTGCGCGGCGGCCCGCTCCGGGCCGGGCGGGTGGTGGCGGAACTTGTTGAGGAGCTCGGAGTCACTCGGCTTGCTCACTGGGGTGCCCCTCTCTGGGCGTGGTCCATCATGATCGTTGCGTAGCGGTCGTGGGCGGTGAGGCCGCCGCGCCAAGCCCACCACCCGACGTGTTCCCCGGCCCGGGCCGCGGTGCGCCAGGCGCTGGCGCGCCGCGGGGGCGGGGCGAGGAGCAGCAGCCCGGCGAGGACCAGGCCCCCACCGAGGAGCAGCAGGCGGGGCCTCACTCCGGGCGCTCCGGGGGCTTCCCGCCCAGGAGGGCGAGGGCCTCGGTCAGCTTGTCGATCAGGGCGACGATGTCCTCCGCCCAGAGGGGGTGGCCGTTCAGGGTGATGGACTCGGTGCCCTCCAGCCACTCCAGGACGTGACCGCCAGCGGAGGCGACGTGGCGGATCACCTTCCGGAACTCGTCCACGGGGGCGGCCATGGTCAGACCTCCGGGGTCTCGTCGGCGGCGGGGGCCTCCGCGGGGGGCTCGTCCAGCGGGAACGCGGCGTCCACGGCGTCCTGGAGCCCGAGCGCCTCCGCCTCGGTGTGGGCGGGGAGCTTGGCGACGATCGCGTGCAGCAGCTCGTTCTGTGCGGTGCTCATGGGGGGTCCTCTCAGATCGATTCGATGGCGGTAGCGGTGCCCTGCTCGGAGTCCAGGACGTCCGCGCGGGCGACGAGGGTCCGGCCCGGGGTGGCGCCGGTCACGACGGCGAAGAGGCGGTCGCGCGGGATGACGCACACCTGCTCTCCGCCGAAGTCTTCGGTGTGGGGGAGGCTGGGGATGCGCACGGCAGCGTTCTGCGGGGCATAGGCGGCCGGGGCGCCGATGTACCACCAGCCGGTTCCCGGGGTGGAGCCGGTGGCCCGGGAGTACCCGAACAGGGTCACCGAGTAGGCCGGGCCGCCCGCGATGGCGGGGACGGACACCTGCGGGAACGAGGTGGAGTCGTAGGCGGGGATGCCCTGCGGGAAGCGGACGCTGAGCGGCAGGCCGCCCGCGACCGGACAGGACAGCTGGTAGGTCAGGACGCTGGAGATCGTCGCGAGGCTCTGCACCGTGACGGGGCCGGACACGGCGGCGCCGACCGGCGCGGTGGCGATGTCGAACCCGGTCATCACCGCGCCCTGGTCCAGGCCCACCAGTCCGGCCGCGCCCGCGGCGAAGGACAGCGTCTTGGCGGTGGGGATGCCGCCGGTGATGGTGCCGCCCGGGTTGGTGTTGTCCACCAGGAGCAGGCGGCGCACGGACCACTGGCGGCCGACGGCCGGTGCGCCGAGGTCGAACACGGCGGTGCCGGTGGGCTGGACGACGGCAGAGGAGGTGGCGGTGTACTTGATCCCGGCGAGCTTCGTACGGCCGTGACGGTCCCGGCGGTCCTGGCCGTCCGCCATCCGGCCGACGTCGCTACCGATCTGGGCGACGAGCTCCAGCCATGCGCCCGCTTCCTGGGACGGGGCCGGGGTGGAGAGGATCTCGGTGTCCGTGGGGGTGGTGGTCACTGCTCCTCCGGTGTGCGGGAGAGGGCCCGGCTGATCGCTCCGCCGGTCATGACGTCCAGGCCGATGTAGACCAGGCCGAGGGCGGCGAGCACCATCACGCCCGCCATGACGCGATTCGCCACGGTGTATTCGGGCACCTCTGCTGTTTCGTCATCCATAGTCGGATGATACCCCCCGGGGGTATGCTGCCGGTATGGCTGAAACCGAATTGGTGGGCCCGGACGTGGCCCGCGAAATCCACGAAATCCACGAGATGCTGACCAAGCTCATGCCGCTGGTGGAGCGGGCGGCGCCGCTGCTCGACTCCCCGATGGTGAAGCTCGCGAGCTCCCCGATGGGCGCGAAGCTCGCCAGCTCGCCCGTGTTCGGCATGCTGAAGGGGCCGCGCCGTGGGTGACGACGACAAGGCGCTGACAGCCGAGGACGTGAAGGCGATCGTCGCCGAGGTGATGGCCGGGGCGCAGCCGAAGAGCGCAGCCCCGAAGGCAGCCGCCGCGGGCGACGTCACGGCGCAGGTAGAAGCCGCGGTGGCGAAGGTGCGCGCCGGGGACGCCGCGGCGGCCGAGCAGAAGTCGCTGAGTGACCGGCTGGCGGCGCTGGAGGCGGGCAAGGCCAAGCCGGAGCCGGAGAAGCAGCCCAAGACCTACCGCAAGATCACCTCTTTCCTGTGGGGGAACGACGATGACGACTGACCGAGAGATCCGCCAGTGGGCGCGCGAGGCCGGGCACGACGTGCCGGTCCGTGGGCGGCTGAACGAGGAGTTCCGCGAGCTCTACGCCGCTGCCCACCCGGACGCCGTGATGACCGACAACCCGTCGTTGTCGGTGATCGACGGCGGGGCCGAGGGCCCGGGTGTCCGGCCGCCGGAGCCGCTGGACACCGGGGAGGTGGCCCCCACGCCGCCGCCGGGTCTGGCCGGGAAGCTGCTGGGTGGCGGGCGCCGGTCCGGCTCCGGGATGCGTCCGCCGAAGAAGCGCGTGTCGCTGGAGGAGCTGGCGGCCGGGGCGTGGGGCCTGCTCGGCACCGCGGCCGGCCAGCAGGGGCTGATGCCCACCGCGCGGGTGCTCCAGATGCAGGCGCCGATCGCGGGCGCCATCCTGGAGGACACCCTCCGGGACACCCTCGCGGACAAGGTGCTCCAGCCCCTGGCGCGCGGTCAGCAGACCGCCGGGGAGGTCTTCTCCCTGATCGGTCCGCCGGTGATCGTCACGGCGATCTCGATGAACCCGGCCCGGGCCCCCATGCTCCTGCCGATGCTGAAGGGCATGATGCGGCAGTGGGTGCTGCTCGCCGGGCCTCGCCTGAAGGCGAAGGCCAAGCGGGAGGAGAAGGCGCTCAAGGACATGGGCGTGGAGGACCCGGCGAGCCTGGACGCCATGTTGGACGACATGATCAACGGCCTGTTCGACGGCATGTGGGCGCAGCCGGGTGACGGTGGTCTGAGTGCTGCCGCGTAGCACTGGTGATGAGGTGGAGGGCCTCTCCTGGGAGGACTTCCTCACCTACTGGCAGCACGAGTGGAAACCCGGCCAGCACTGCGCGCTCATCGGGCCCACCGGCATGGGGAAGAGCACGTTCGCGCTGGGGGCGATGGCCCACCGGAAGTACGTCCTCGCCCTGGACCCGAAGGGCGGGGACTCGACCTTGGCCACCACGGGGTGGCCGCGGCTGCTGGAGTGGCCGCCGCCCCGGCAGGTGTACGAGCAGATCGCCGAGGGCCGCCCGGCCCGCTTCATCGTCGGCGGGAAGACGCGGACGCTGGCAGACCGGGCGCTCCTGGAGCAGCTGCTCCGCGAGGTGATGAACGGGGTCTTCGAGAGCCGGGGGTGGACCGTCTACGCGGACGAGTTCCAGCTCCTGGCGGACCGGAAGATGATGAACCTGGGGGCGCAGGCGGAGCTCCTGCTCATCGCGGCCCGCGACAAGGGCATCAGCTTCGTCACCTCGTATCAGGCCCCGGCGTGGGTGCCCACCGCGGCGTCCCGTCAGGCGACGTGGGTGGTGGTGTGGCCCACCCGGGACGTCAACGTCGTCAAGGCCCTCGCGGAGATCATAGGCCGGGACTGGCGGATGGTGCAGGAAGCGGTGCGGGCGCTCCCGCCGTACCACGTGCTCGTGGCGAACCGAAACCCGCACGACCCGCTGATCATCACGAAGGCGCCCGCGCGCTAGAGCGTCTTGAGCTCGTAGACCACGGTCGCGCACACCCGCACGTCGCTGCCGCCGTAGGCCCCGGCCACCACCTGCATGGTCTTCCCGGCCCCGATGTTGAAGCCGTGCATGGCCATGTGCACCCGCTGGTGCGCGGTGGTGCCGGGCACGGTCTTCACGGTGCAGAGCTCGATGATGTTCCCGTCCGAGCTCTGCACGTGCGCCGTGACGGACTGGACGCCCGCGACGGCCGCGAGCTGTGCCGCCGACACCTGGAGCTCGATCTCCCAGATCTGGAGGTACTTCGTCGCGGGGACGGCGGGGATGATGTTCCCGGTGCCGCCCGCTGGCGTCAGCAGCTCGTAGTAGTCCTGGAGGACGTTGTAGGACAGCGGGTCTGCCATCACCTCAAGCTGGGAGCCGACGCCGAGGGTGTTGTACACCTGCACGAACCCGCGGGTGGAGTTGTCCACGGTGGGGCTGGCGGGGGAGACGCCGCCGCCGTCCGTCCACCCGGCCGCCGAGAACCCGTCCCAGCTCGCGGTGATCTGGTAGGAGGGCGGGTCCTGCGCGCCGAGGTACACGCCGACGAGCCGGAGCTGTTCCTGCCCTACGGCCTGGACGTCGCGGAAGACGGGCCACTCGAACGCGCTGAGGAACGGGGTGCCGGAGCGGTAGAGGGTCCAGGAAATGCCCTGCGGGTCGTGGCCCTGCGGGAAGGACACCGAGATGGAGCCGGTCCAGATCAGGCCCTGCGGCACCGGGGGGAACAGGAACTCGACCGTCTGGGTGTCGGCGTCGAACTGGCTCAGCAGCTGCTGGTGGAGGGGCTGGATCGTCACAGCGAGCTCCCGCGGTTCTGGAGGACGGCGAGGGCCTGGCCGTGCTCGTCCACCCGATCGCGCAGCTGCTCGTGCCGCCGGTCGGACTCGGCTACGTGCCGGTCCAACGCCTTGACGGCCCCGGCCGCGACGGTGGAGGCGTCCTGGATCGTCGTGCTGATCCGCATCAGGTACCGCAGCAGGCCGCCAACGACGCCCAGCAGGGCGGCGCCCGCCGTGCAGTACTCCGCGAGTCTGTCCATCGTCGTCACGCGCCCTTCGCCCTCTGCTGGGTGGTCTTCGGCTGGCTCCGAATGTGCTGCGCCCCGGCGGCGAGCTGGCCAGCCAGCGCGCCGCCGCCCGGGATCACGTTCGCGGCGCTGGCGGCCTGGTCGAGCGCGCCGGACTTCTGGAGGCCGTACGCGGCAAGGATGATGAGGCCGAGTCCGCCCACGACGGCGCCGCCGACGCACAGCAGGCTGCCGAGGACGGCGCGGCCCTGGCCGCGGGTGAGCAGGCAGACGTAGCCCACGACCGGCAGGTCGAACCCGATGAGGCAGTCTGCCTTGCTGGTGTCGCTGGCCTGCGTCACGGTGCCGGTCCCGGTGCCGGTGCCGCCGGACGGCGCGGCGTCGCTGCCGTCATAGGCCGCGCCGTTCATGTACTTCCGGTACGCGCCGTTGGTGTAGGTGGACCACGCCTTGAGCCCCTGGCTCTTGTAGATCGAGACGGCGGCGCGGGCCTGCGCCTGCGGGCTGGCGCGCAGCGCGGACGGGGAGCCGAACGCCTTCGTGCGGCCGGGCAGGAGGGAGCCGTAGTAGTTGATCTGCCACAGCCCCACCGAGTAGTCCGGCGGGGTGGTGTTGAGCGCGGACGGGTTGCCGCCGGACTCGGCGATGGCGATGGCGGCCATCGTGGGGGCGAGCTCCGCCGGGCCGCCCGCGGACGTCCAGAGGTTCTCCAGCGTCTGGTAAGAGAGGGCGGCCACCGGTCAGTCCTCGGTGCCGGGCGCGGACGACTTGAGCCCGGCGGCGCGGGCGTGCATGTACTGGGCGTACATCAGGCCGATGGCGACGCCGCCGCCGAGGATGGTGGGGCCCGGGCGCTTGCTCATCATGGCGGCGACGCCGACGAGCGCGGCGGCCTGGAGCGTGCCGATGTTCACCCACTTCATCAGGGTGGCGCTCCGCTTGCCCGCGTTGATCTCGGCGGTCTGCGGGGACGAGCAGGCGGCAGCAATCACCTCGTACACGAGCCCGGCGGACACCATGAACGCGATGGCGTCGTCCTCGCGGATCGCGGTCCAGTCAGCCACGGTGGGCTCCTCTCGGGGATCAGGTGAAGCGGACCGGGCGGGTCCACGTCTGGCGGTCGGACGGGTCCATCGGGATGGCGGCCGGGGGGAGCCGGAGCGCAGCGCCCGCGCCGCGCAGCAGGGTGCCGCGGCTCCAGCCGTTGGCGACGGGCACCGCGATGCCGCCGGGGATCGCGTGCCAGTTGCGCTCCAGGCGCGCAGTCATCATCAGCGGTACCTCCCGGCGGAGTGGAGCGACGCGAACGTGCCCGCGGCCACCATGAGCGCCGGTTCACCGGCCGGGGTGAGGCCGGAGTACAGCGTCTCGTAGGTGGCCACGTCGGCCGCCTGGCGGATGAGGTGGGTCGGGGCCGCGGTCGGGGCGCCGTGGGTGCCGAGGATGCGCATCTCCGGCGGCCCGACGTTCTGGGTGGTGCTGAAGTTCGGGGCGCTGCTGGAGCAGCTGCCACCGCATCCTGCGCACATGTCGTCATCTCCCTTACACCAGGCGCCACGTGCCGGGGATGGCCACGGACGAGTTGTTCATGAGGACGTTCTGCATGCCGGTCGCGGCGCGGGCCCGGAGGGTGGCCTGCGTCTCGGCCGGGCGGATGCCGGGGGCCAGCTGGTAGTTCCACAGCTCCTCCCAGCCCTTGCCGTACCGGGCCGCGATGGAGCTGAAGGAGTCGCCGGTCTTGACCGTGACCCACTGCGTCCCGAGGTCCTGGACCGGCGCGGGCTGGGAGGGGGGCGGGGTGGGCACCGGGGACGGGGTGGTGACCGGCGGGGGAGTCGTCGTGGGCGGGGGAGTCGTCGTGGGCGGCGGGGTGGAGGGCTGCCCCTGGAGCAGCTTCAGCTGATCCCACAGGAGCCGGAACTGATTGTCCGACAGGCCCTGATCGACGGGCATGACGGTGGTAGTGGGCGAGCCGGTGTAGACCGGCTGCTGCGCCGCCTTCGTGTCGGCGTCGTCGCCGGTGGCCTTCGCAGGCTTGCGCAGGAACCACACCAGGCCGAGGAGCCCACCGGCGCCGACCGCCCACGCCCACGCGGGCAGCGGGCCGATCTTCGTCGTCCCCGTGAACGCCTCAGCCATGGGTCACCCGGCCGGTGCCGCGCCACTGCGGCCACGTCTGGACGACCGCGGGCTGACCGATCTGCGACTGCCCGCCGACGCGCCGCATGCGCTGCGCGACGCCCGCGAGGTTGTAGATCTGCACGGCCGGGACGGGCATCGGGTTGTCCCGCAGCAGGCTCACGGGCGGGTGCATGTTCTCCGGCGTCGGGTAGTAGATCGACGGGAACATGACGTCCGGGGAGCAGTGCGACGGCTGGGTGCGCGGGTCGAACGAGGTGGGCGGGATCGCGGCGGGCCGGGGCGAGGGAATCGCCTGCGTGCCCGGGAAGCCGTGCACGCGGACCAGGCCGCCGGAGCTCGCGCGAGTGGATGTGGTGGGCTGCGGCATCAGCGCGGCCAGGGCGTTGGCCGGGACGCCCGCGGTGTTCATGTGGTAGCGCATGCCGGAGCTCCCCCTCCTACTGCGGTGCGACGCCGAGAAGCGCGGACTCCGCAGGCTTGGTGATCGAGACGATCCCGTTCGCGGCGGCGCGGGTGCCCTCGGGGTGGATCAGGACGTCCGCGATGATGATGCCGGTGACCACCAGGCCGAGAAGCCCGATGAAGGTGGTGGGTCGCATGGTTCTCAACTCCCTTACTGCGCGGTCTGGTTCTGGGTGGCCTTGCTCGGCCAGAAGTTCAGGAACGCGGCGCCGACGAACCCCCACGCGAGCGTGTTGGCGAGGCCGGAGTACGCCTCCGCGAGGAGGGCCAGGAGCACGAACAGGCCGCTCGTGCTGATCAGATCGGCGGGCAACGGCGGCCGGTTCTCCCGGGCCACCTCCCGGTAGATGATCAGGCCCTCACCGACGAGCCACGCCAGGATGAGCGTCGTCACGGATCAGACCTCCGGCTGGGGCTTCTGGTAGGTCCACGGCGCGTCGCCGGGGTGCTGGTCGGGTCCGACGTACTGATCGGTGCCGCCGCTGCTGGGTGCCGCGGCGTACTGCTCCGGGGGCCACTTGCCCTTGTACCGGCCGGGGATGACGAGCTCCGCGATGCCGATCTTGTAGCCCTGGAGCTGGCAGTAGCCCCAGAGCATGAGGGTGTAGCCGCCCCAGAGCAGGCCCATGCCGATGGCGGGCACCGGGGACTACCGGGTGGTGGACGTGGGCATCGGGCGGACCCACTTGTGGTAGGCCCAGACGCCGCCGACGCCCACGAGGACGCCCACGATGAAGTGGCGGGACATGCTGATCAACTCCGTTCGGGGTGGGGCTCAGTGGGGGAGGGTCCACCAGAGCCAGGTGAGCGCGACGGTGGCGGCGATGCCGACGGCGACGGAGCCGAGGGCGGCAGTCTCGCGGCCCGCGGTCGGGGAGGACGCGCCGACGATGCCGTACGCCCGGCTGGAGATCGTCCCCCCCTCCTGGGTGTTGGCGTACGAGGGGGGCAGCGCCGGGGCCGGGACGGTGAAGCCCGCGCTCATGCCGAGGTTCAGGCCGGCCATCGGTTACACCTCCGGGAGGCCCTGGATCAGGGTGCCCGCGGGGACCACCTGACCGACCAGGCAGGAGAGGGTGTAGGGGGCGGTGCCGCCGGAGCCCCACGGCGCACCCTGCACCTCGATGAGGGTGCCGGGGTTGGTGGAGAGGTAGGTCTCGCCGGTGTCGAACAGACCCTGCTGGTTCTGCGCGAGCGAGGTCTTGCGCGAGATGGCGATGACGCCGGTCGGCCGGGTGAGGCCGTCGTAGGTGATCTGCATGTCGTCGTAGATCTCGGTGATGTCCGAGTCGATGAGCGGCACGCCGTCCACGAGGAGCCGGAAGCGCTGCGGCCAGGCGTCCACGCGGGCGCCGGTCGAGTCGCGCAGGATGAAGATGAGCTCGGTCAGGTAGCCGCCGAGACGCGGGAGCTGCACCGTGGTGGTGGAGTTCGCGCCGAAGGTGGGGTTCGCCTGCTGGTACACCCACTGGCAGGTGGTGCCGAGTCCGGGCGGCTGGATCGCGACGCCCTCGGGCAGCCAGTAGAAGTCCGAGTCGTTGACGAGCTCGATCGTCGGGACGGTCGTGGGCAGCGTGGAGTAGACGCCGGAGCTCGGGGCCATGTTCAGGGTGAGCGTGGGCAGCAGCGAGGCGTTCGCGCCGGAGATCACGCCGTACGCCTTCGCGAACTCCAGCGGCAGGTAGGTCGAGAAGGTGAAGTTGCCGGTGCCCGCGGCGATCGCGGAGTAGCTCGCGAGGTTCTTCACGTCGCGGGTGGGGCCGATGCCGAACTGCCCGGAGAACATGGGCAGGAGGTTCAGGATCTCGTAGCCCGGACCGACGATCAGCGGGTTGCCGAACGAGTCCTTGAGGGTGACCAGGCTGACGCAGTTGAACGGCGCGTCCGCGTTGCCCGCGACGCTGGAGCCCGCGCCGCCGGTGGCCTTGAACTTCAGCCGGTAGCCGCGGAGGTAGCCGGGCACCGACGCGAGCGGCTGGGAGACCAGGCCGCCGAACTGGATACCCGGGATGTCGTACTGCGGGCGGCGGCCGGGCTGAGAGTGCCGGATGAACGGGCCGCCGGGCGGCTCGATGGTGGTCTGCGGCTGCTGGCGGCCGGTGACGACGCCGGAGTCGGTCATGCGAGGACCGTCGCAATCTCGGCGGCCCCGTGGGCGAGGCTGCCGGGTCGGGTCTCGGCGAGGGTCTTCGCGGCCCAGAGACGGACCATGCCGAGTACGGGATGGAGGAGAACGCCCGTGATCAGGGTGAGTTCCATGATTCGACGCGTGGGCACTGGATACCCCCCGGGGGTATACGAGATCCTGGCACCATATACCCCAGGGGGGTATACAGTAATTCCTTAGCACCATAGCCCTGATCCCGCCACCTCCGCTACAGGGAGATTCAGTTGAGCGCGTTCGGCATCGACGTCTCGTCCATCCAGGCCGCCAACGTGGACCGGCCCGGCATCGCCTTCACGGTCGTCAAGGCCACCGAGGGCCGGACCTACACCAACCCGGACCACACCGCGCAGGTGGCCACCGCCCGCGCGGCCGGTCACGTCGTGGGCCACTACCACTACCTGTGGCCCGGTCACATCGACGAGCAGGCCGCCTACTTCGTCCGCCAGGCCGCCGCGCAGCCGGGCGACTTCCTCGCCTGCGACTGGGAGACGGCGAGCTCCGCCGGGGCCGCGAGCTCCGCCGAGAAGGACCAGTTCATCCGGGCCGTGCAGCGCCTCGCGCCGGGGGTCAAGGTGGTCCTCTACTGCAACCGGGACTTCTGGGTGAACCGCGACAAGTCCAGGTTCGCGGGTGACGGGCTGTGGATCGCGGACCCGGACCACGCCCCCGGCCGGCCGAATGTGTCGGCCCCGTGGCTCATCCACCAGTACGGGCAGGACGGCGTGGACCTGGACGTGTTCAACGGCTCCGCGGAGCAGCTGCGCGCGTGGGCGGGCGCCAACGGCACCCCGCGGCCGTCGGCGCCGCCGACGTCGACCGGGTGGCCTACCTACACGGTGGTGCCGGGCGACAACCTCTCGACCATCGCGGCCCGGCACGGCGTCAGCCTCTCGATGCTGGAGGACGCCAACCCGCAGATCTCGAACCCGGACCGGATCTTCCCGGGGCAGGTGCTCCAGCTCCCGGCCGCCGGGTCCGCCCCGGCCCCGGCCCCCGCGCCGCGGCGCACCTACGTGGTGCGCCCGGGCGACAACCTCTCGCAGATCGCGCAGGCGCACCGGGTGACCCTGGCGGCGCTGGAGCAGGCGAACCCGAAGATCTCGAACCCGGACCTGATCTTCCCGGGCCAGGAGATCAACCTCCCCTAACGGGCCGTCTGCGGCCGTTCGGCTGACGGCCGGGCCCCGAGGGCTGTAGCGTCGGGGACATCCGGATCGGTGACAACCCCGTGTTGTCGGCCTCTCCCGCCCTGGTACGGCGCCCGGGGGTTGCCACCGAAAACGAGCAGGGCCCCCGTGAAGCGCTCACGGGGGCCCTGCTTGCTGCTGTCGGTCAGTGCAGATCGGTGCGGATCACGAACTCGTCCCCGGCCGTGGTCCGCACGCCCACGACGTTGGGTGCGGCCGGGAAGATCCGGTGGACCGTGCCCACGACGCGGCGGCGCGGCTTCACCATCCGAGGGTTGTATCCGCCCCAGTCGTGTTCGTCCACAACGACTCCCGACGCGGTATCGCCGAATTCCCTCATGCCCGACTTGCTCATATCGCTCTCTCCCTATCGGGTCTTGCAGGTGCACCGGTCGCGCTCGTACGCGAGGGCGGCCTCCCGCTTGGCACGGATCTCGGTATCGCAGTCGATACCGACGCGGACGTACAGGCGGATCAGCGCCCGGATCGAGATACCGCGCCGCTCCGCCTCCGCGCGCAGTAGGGTGTGGATTTCAGGGGTGAAGCTCGCCAGCACGCTGGAGCTGTAGGTGTTCTGCCGTGGTCTCGACACGGTGATATCGCCCATCCTTGAGGGTGCCGCCCGGTGATATCGGTGAAGCGATATCGACCGGGCGGCGTCGTTTCTGTGGTGGTACCGGTCAGCCGCAGACCGCGCAGGGGAACACCCTCGCGGCGTGGTAGCTGGGGTTCCCCGGGTGGCGCTTGCACTCCCGGCAGCGCGCGCAGCAGCTGCACTTCCGCTCGCCGCACTCCTCGCAGTGGGTGACCGGGCGGTCGTGAGGGAGCGGCGGGTAGTTGGTGATGTCGTCCATGCTGTCCGGCAGGTATCGCGGGCTCATCTGTTCGGGTCCTCTCCCGTAAGCTGGTATCGACGTGGCGGCCCCCCTGATCTCTCCGCAGGGGGGCCGCCGTTGTGCTACGCGGACCGGCGCGCCTCGCGGCGGGCGGCCAGCTCGTCTCCCCAGACCTCGCGGGAGGCGGCCTGGACGTCGGCCTTGCGGGCGTTGATCTTCGCGGTGATGGACGGGACGCCGAGCTTGCGCGCCATGGCCGCCGGACCCCACCGCTTCACCGCGTTCTGACGGCTCATGGTGTGGCCGCCGAAGGTGAGGAAGCGGGCGATGTCCCCGAGGCTGAAACCGCCCTCGGTGTGGAGTCGGTGCGCCGCACGGTCCACGGCGTCCCGGAACTCGTCCTGAACGGTGAGCATGTAGGCGAGGGCGTCGGGGTTCTCGGACGCCCGCTTCTCGAAGGCGGAGACCATGCGGCCCACCATCTTCGCGAAGTCGTCGTCTTCGTACTGCTTCTTGGCCCGCTTCTTCGGCGGGGCCGCGTGACGACCGCTCATCGGCCGTACCTCCTTGGTGAGTTGGGCGACAACCTCTCGTTGCCGCTCTGAGGTACACAGTAGCGGAAAAAACGTCAGTCCGCTATCGTTTCTCTCGTCGGTCCGGTCGGGTCGGCACTGCACTGAGGGAGTCCTATGAGCGCCTATGATGATCTTCGTCCACCCGGACTGCTGCTCGTCCTGCTGCTGCGGGCCGCCGTCGCGGACCCCGCGGACGGACCGTGGCTCACCGTGGCCCGGTCCGAGGACAGCGGGCTGATCACGCACCACATCACCGTGACCAGGGTGTCGGACACTCCTACCCGACTCACCCTGTTGTCCGGCCTGGACGTGCTCAGCTACGCCCACGCCCACCGGTGGACGCCCGATGAGGTGCGGACGCCCACCAACCGCCAGATCAGTTCCCTGCGGACGCACGCCATCCTGCACAGCGAGGCCGGCCAGTGGGCGCAGGACTACTCGAGCTGGACCACGTGGCGCACCACCCCGGAGCACCACGCCGAACACCAGCGGTACGCCGAGCACGCCGAGCAGGCGGCCCGCTCGCTGCGGCACATCCTCGCGAAGCAGTGGCTCACCAGCCACTGACCGCGGGCCCGATGGGCGACAACCTCATGTT
>NZ_JBHUWH010000176.1:0-14647 GCF_042670125.1 Kitasatospora sp. NPDC057198
GGCGGGGACTGAGCGGCTGGGCGGGGACTGAAGGGCCCGGTGGGGGAGTGCGGGTGGGGCCGGGGCGGCGGTCCCGGCCCGGAGCGGCACGGCCCTTCGGCGGGGTCCGACCGCCAGCAGCACGGCCCCGCCGTTCCCCGGGCCCCCTGGCGGGGCCCGGACTCCGGGGTCAGGCGGGCGCGGCGCACTGGTCCGCCCAGGAGACGGCTCGTCCGGTCGGGTCGACCGGTTCGTACCAGGAGCTCAGGCCGAGCAGCCTGCTGCCGAGTTCGGTGAGTCGGGCGGTCGGGTAGCGCTTGGACTCGTGCAGGACGGGGTCGCCGACCAGGGTGCGGTTCCAGCGGGGGGTGCGCAGGTGGCGCCAGGAGTCGACGCGGGACTTGCGCAGCCGCTCGTGCTCCTCGAGGGCGGGCATCATCGACAGGTACTGCACGGCGCGCACTCCCCGCTCGGAGCGGTTGCCGGCGACGCCGTGCGCCAGCAGGCCGTTCCAGATCAGCAGGTCGCCGGGGTGCAGTTCGGGGCGGACCACCGGCAGTTCGGCGCGGTCGAAGTCCGGGCGGGACGGGTCGCGGTCGGCGGGCTGGGCGGCCCGCCAGGAGTCGAACCGGCGGAACAGCTCCGGGCAGCAGTGGAAGCCGCCGGTCTCCGGCGCGGTCTCGCTCAGCGCGATGATGCCCTGCACCCGCTGCGGCGGTACGCCCAGGGCGGTGTCGACGTCCCAGTGCAGCCGGACGTCGGTGCCGTGGTCGGCGGGGTCGACCAGCGCCCGGTCGCGGTTGCCGCGGTTGGGCGGGTTGAGGTTGAGCCGGTCCAGGGTGACCCACAGCTCCTCGCAGTCCCAGACGTCCACGAAGGCGTCGTAGACCCGCTGGTCCTGCCGGCTGTCCCAGAGCAGTTGGTGGTGGTACGCCTCGACGAAGCCGTAGGCGTGCAGCCGCTGGTCCAGTTCGGAGCGGAAGGGCCGGTCGGCGAACCAGCCGTCCGGGTCCTGCGGGTCGAGGCCCTGGAACTCCCAGGCGAAGTCCAGCATCCGGCGGGCGTGCTCGGCGGGCACCGCCTCGCGGACGACCACGTAGCCGTAGGTCTGCCAGTGCGCGAAGTCCTCCGCCGAGAGCACCCGCAGCGGACGGGTCTTGGACAGCTCGCGCAGGGTGTGCTGGGCGAGGTACGACTCGCCGTCGTCGCTGAAGTACGGGCGCTCGCTCGCCGCCCGGTGGAGGTGGGCGCGGCGGGACGGGGCGAACATCATGGGACAGCCCTCCAGTTGGGCGTGCGGACGTCGTGCGGACGTCGTGCGGGAGGCGGACGGGCGGCCGCGGGCCCCGGCGCGGCTCCGGTGCGGCCTCGCGGGCAGGCGGGCGGGCCGGGCGGACGGGGTGCGGCACGGAGAATGGCGGGAACGCGCTCCGGGCCGGGGAGCGGCGACCGGTCGCGGCCGACCCCCGCAGCGGGGCCGAAGAGCCGGGGCGACGGGGAAGGGCGGCGCGGAGGGTGCGCCGCAGTCGCTCCGACCGCCAGATTGGTTCAGACCAAACGTGTTGTCAAGTTCCTGACCAGTAACCGCGATCGGCCGCGGGAGCCGGCCCGCCGCCGTCCGCCGGAGCGGGCCCGGGGTCGTCGTCCGCGGCCGCGGGCCCGGCCCCGTCCGCGCGCTCCGGCCCGGCCAGGGCGAGCCCCAGCTGCTCCAGGGCGCGCCCCCGGGCCCACCCGTCCCCGGACGTGCCGTGCAGCTCCAGCGCCCGGCGCAGGCAGCCCACCGCCTGCGGCAGCCGCCCCAGCGTCCGGTGCACGGTGCCCAGGTGGAGCAGCGCCAGGCCCTCGGTGTGCGGATCGGGCCCGGTGGAGCGCAGCGAGAGCGCCTCCAGCAGGAAGCGCTCCGCGTCCTCCGGCCGCCCCAGCCGCAGCGAGGCGTCGCCCAGGTGGGTCAGGGTCACCCGCTCCGCCCGGCGCCGGCCGGTCGTCCGGGCCAGCGGCAGGGCCGGCTCCAGCAGCTCGAGGGCCTCCGCCGCCCGTCCCTGGCGCAGGACCAGCTCCGCCAGCTCGTTGCGCGCCGCGCACTCGCTCTCCGGGTCCGGCCCGCCGTCCGTGCAGCGCTCCAGCGCCCGCCGCAGGTGGATCTCCGCCTCCACCGGCCGCCCCGCGTGCCACTGCGCCGTGCCCAGCAGCGCCAGCGACGCCGTCAGGGCCCGCGGATCGGTGCTACCGGCCGCCGCCGCCACGGCTATCCGGGCCGCGTCCAGCCACTCCGCCCGGTACTGCTGCCGGTGGAAGAACGACCACAGCGCGAACGGCAGCTGCCAGGCCGCGGGCGGCCGCCCCGCCCGCGCCGCGTGCCGGATCACCGACAGCAGGTCCGCCAGGTGCGCCTCGCACCAGGCCACCGCCTCCTCGACCGCCCCGAACACCGGCGGCCGCACCCCCGGCAGCGGCGCCGCCCCCACCGTACGGGCCCCCGGCTCCAGCAGCCGCCCGGCCGCGTCCGCGCCCTGCCGGTACCAGTCGTACAGCCGCTCCAGCGCCGCCGCCCGGTCCCGCGGCGGGTCCTGGCTCTCCGCCAGCTCCCGGCCGTACACCTGCAGCAGCGAGTGGAAGCGGAACCGCTCCGGCGCCTCCAGCTCCAGCAGGTGCACGTCCGCCAGCACGTCCAGCAGTTCGTGCGCGTTGCCCGCGGTGGTGCCCAGCAGCGCCGCCGCCGCCTCCGCGGTCAGCGCCGCCCCCGGGTGCAGCGCCAGCAGCCGGAACGCCCGGGCCGGCTCCGGCGCCAGCGCCCGGTACGACCAGGAGAACACCGTCCGCAGCGCCGAGTCGCCGTCGTCCGCCGCCGCCAGCACCCGCAGCCGGGTGCGGTCCGAGCGCAGTTCCTCGTTCACCCGGGCCGGCGTCAGACCCGGCCGGGACAGCGCCCGTTCGGCCGCCACCAGCAGCGCCAGCGGCAACCGGCCGCAGCGCAGCACCAGTTCGCGGGCTGCCGCCGGATCCGCGTCCACCCGCTCCGGACCCAGCGTGCGGCGCAGCAGTTCCACCGCCCGCTCCTCGGGCAGCGGGGCCAGCGTGACGCGCCGCGCCCCGTCCCGCACCACCAGGCCGGCCATCCTGGTCCGGCTGGTCACCAGCACCAGGCAGCCCGGCGCGCCCGGCAGCAGCGGACGGACCTGGGCGGGCGCCGCCGCGTTGTCCAGCACCAGCAGCACCCGCCGCCCGGCCAGCAGGGTGCGCAGCAGCGCGCTGCGCTCCGGCACCCGGGGCGGGACCGACCCCGCGTCGGCGCCCAGCGCCCGCAGGAAGCCGTCCAGCACCTCGCCCGGCTCCCGGGGCGCACCCGAACTGCCGTGCCCCGCCAGGTCGCTGAACAGCACCCCGTCCGGGAACCGGTCGCGCACCCGGTGCGCCCACCGCACCACCAGCGCGGTCTTGCCGACGCCGCCCATACCGTCCACCACCCACACCCGCGGGCCGCCCTCGCCCCAGCGCGGCCGGGCCGCCGCCAGCGCCCCGTCCAGCTCGGCCAGCTCCTCCTCCCGGCCCGCGAACACCCCGGGCGCCGGGGGCAGTTGCGCCGGGACCGCGACCGGGGCGGCGGGCGAGACCGGCGCGGTCGTGGCGGCGTGCGCGGCCGCGGCGGCGGGCTGCGGGGCGGCGTCCAGCGGGCCCAGCCGCTCCGGGGCCACCCCCAGCGCCCGCGCGCAGGCCGCCGCCAGGAGCCCGTTGCCGGGTCGCCGACCGGTCTCCACCCGGCTCAGGTAGCTCTTGCTGTAACTGGTCTCCCGGGCGAGCTCCGCGAGGGAGACCCCGCGCTCCTCCCGCAGCGCCCGCAGCCGCTCGCCGAACCTCACGGCCCCGGCCCCCACCCTCCTGATGTGCTGTCACCACCCGGCGCGCGCGTTGCCACGGGTGTTGCCACCCGCCCCCTGGCAACGGGCAACACCTTGCCGCCGCCCCGGCCGACCCGAAGGATGGGGAACGGCGCCCGGCCCCGCAGCACGCCGCGCGCCAGCCTAGTCCGTCGCCGGGGAAGCGGCGGACGGGCCGTCCACCGGAACCGACCAGCCCAGCGGAGTGCGATGCCCCGAGAGCCCGCCCCCGAACACCCCGCCGCGGGCCCGCCCGGCCGGTGACCGCGGGCCCGCCCGGCCGCCGGGCACGGACGCCGGCGCCCGTCCGTTGGCCGCAGGGAACCGGGAACGGAGAACGGGGAGCGGAGCGATGGTGCCCTACCTGATCGTGCTGGCCGTGCTGGGCACCGTACTGACCGGGCTCGGCCTCGCCGGGCAGGCGCTGCGCCGGCGCGGCGGCACCGGCGCCGACGCCCTGCGCGGCGCGCTGGCCGGGTACGAGGAGGCGATGCGCGCCACCTCGTACCGGGCGCACGTGGAACTGCGCGCCGAGGCCGACCGCGTCGCCCCGCTCGAGGCGCCCGACGGCTTCCGGCCCGTCCTCGGCCCGCGCGGCCGGGTGCCGGCGGGCGGCCGCCGGCCGGTCAGGCGGTGGTGGCGGCGGTGACCGTCACCTTGAGGTGCTTCATGATCGGCTGGTCGCTCTGCGCGCTGTAGTCGCCGATCGCGCACAGCACGTTCATCTCCGGCATGTAGCCGGCCGCGCAGCCCCGGGGCAGGTCGTACGGGACGGCGAGGTAGCCGTGCAGCGAGCGGGTCGAGCCGTCCCGGGCGGTGGCGGTGACGTCCACCGGGTCGAACTCGCGGAGGTGGCGTTCGCGCATGTCCTGGCGGTTCATGAAGACCAGCGTGCGCAGGTTCTTCACGCCCCGGTAGCGGTCGTCGTCCGAGTAGATCGTGGTGTTCCACTGGTCGTGCGAGCGCATCGTGCCCAGCACCAGCGTCCCCGGCTCGGGCAGCACGTCCGGCAGCGGGGCGGCGGAGAACTCGGCCCGCCCCGACGGCGTCAGGAACACCAGCTCGCGGGCGGGCTGCCGGATCCGGAAGCCCAGCGGCAGGCGCACCCGCCGGTTGAAGTCCTCGAAGCCGTCCAGCACCTTCGCCATGGTGTCGCGGATCCGGTCGTAGTCCTCGACGTACCACTCCCAGGGCGTCCCGCTGTCCGGCAGCGCCGCCCGGGCCAGGCCCGCGATGATCGCCGGCTCGGAGAGCAGCTGCCGGGACGCGGGCTTCTTCCGCATCCCCACCGACAGGTGCACCATGCTCATCGAGTCCTCCACCGAGGACGCCTGCACGCCGCCGCGCTGCCGGTCCTGCTCGGTGCGGCCCAGGCAGGGCAGGATCAGCGCCCGCCGCCCGTGCACCAGGTGGCTGCGGTTCAGCTTCGTCGACACGTGCACCGTCAACTCGCAGCGGCGCAGCGCCCCGTACGTGTAGGCGGTGTCCGGCGCGGCCAGCGCGAAGTTGCCGCCCATCCCGACGAACACCTTCACCTCGCCGCGCGCCATCGCCCCGATCACCCCGACGGTGTCCAGCCCGTGCGCGCGCGGCGCGTCGATCCCGCAGACCTGCGAGAGCCGGTCCAGGAACTCCGGCGCCGGCCGGTGGTCGATCCCGCAGGTCCGGTTGCCCTGCACGTTGGAGTGCCCGCGCACCGGCGACGGGCCGGTGCCCTCCCGGCCCAGGTTGCCGCGCAGCAGCAGCACGTTGACGATCTCCCGCACGGTATCCACCCCGTGCTCGTGCTGGGTGACGCCCAGGCACCAGGAGAAGATCGACCGGTCCGCCTCCCGGTACACCCGGGCCGCCGCCAGCAGTTGCGGCCGGCTCAGGCCGCTCTGCCGCTCCAACTCCTCCCAGGGCGTCTTCTCCACCAGCTCCCGGTACGCCGCGAACCCGGTGGTGTACCGCTCGACGAACTCCTCGTCCAGCGCCTTCGGGTCCTGCGCCGACTGCTCCAGCACCGCCTTCGCGATGCCCCGCAGCAGCGCCATGTCCCCGCCGATCCGCACCTGCAGGTTCAGGCTGCTGGTGGACGTGGCCCGCCCCAGCGCCATGTTCGCGAACTCGTGCGGCACGATGGTGCGGGTCGCCGCCGCCTCCACCAGCGGGTTGACGTGCACCACCTTCGCCCCGCGCCGGGTCGCGTCGGCCAGCGCGGTCAGCATCCGCGGCGCGTTGGACGCCGCGTTGACGCCCAGGATGAACAGCGCGTCCGCCGCCTCCCAGTCGCGCAGGTCGGCCGTCCCCTTGCCCGTCCCGATCGACGCCGTCAGCGCCCGCCCCGACGCCTCGTGGCACATGTTCGAACAGTCGGGCAGGTTGTTGGTGCCCAGCTCACGGGCCATCAGCTGGTACAGGAAGGTGGCCTCGTTGCCCAGCCGCCCCGAGGTGTAGAACGCCGCCTCGTTCGGGTCGTCCAGGCCGCGCACCACCTCGCCGAACAGGTCGAAGGCCCGCTGCCAGTCGATCGGGACGTACCGGTCGGTGTCCGGGTCGTAGACCATCGGCTCGGTCAGCCGCCCCTGGTCCTCCAGCGCGAAGTCGCTCCACTCCGACAGTTCGGAGACGGTGTGCGCGGCGAAGAACTCCCGGCCCACCCGCTTGCCCGTCATCTCCCAGGTGACGTGCTTGATCCCGTTCTCGCAGATGTCCAGGTGCAGGCCCTTGTAGTCGTCCGGCCAGGCGCACCCGGGACAGTCGAACCCGCCGTCCTCGTGGTTCATCCGCAGCACCGCCCGGGGCCCCTCCACCCACTCCCCGGTCGCCGCCAGCACCTTCGCCACGCTCTTCGCCGCACCCCACCCCGCCGCCGGGTGCCGGTACGGTTCGAACGACGGCGGCGCCGACGGCTCCGCCCCCACACTCGGTTCCACCTGCGGTTCTTCGGCAGCGGTCACGGCACGCCTCCCGGCTCTCGGACACTTCCACACGGCAACGGCACCCCCATCGTGCCCACCGCGGGCCCGCCCGAGCCCCACCGCCGCGCCGGTCCCGGCGGCAAGACGGATCGCACGCATCCGGTTCCCCCGCGGACCGCCCCGAACGCGGTTGCCGCGCGGGCGGCCGTCAGTCGGCCGTCAGTCGGTCGACGGCCGCCCGTCCACGCCCCGGCCGCGGTGCGGCCCCGGCAGGTGGCCGGCCGGCGGGGACGGCAGCGCGGCCAGGCACCCCGGCGAGCAGGCGTTCACCAGCAGCGGCAGCACGTCCGCCCCCGAGGTGTGCAGCGAGATCCACGCCTGGTGCAGCCCCGCCGTCCCCGCCACCGGCCCGTCGCACACCGAGCACGCCCCGACCGACTCCGCCCCCCACACCGCCGGGTCCAGCGCCGCCGCCGCTCCCGGGGCGGGCTCCGCCAGCGCCGGGAACGGCATCCGGTTCTTCGGATTCCCGTACAGCGCCCGGGTGCTGACCGTGCTACGGCGCAGCAGCGGCAGCCGGGCCAGCTCGTACGGGAACCAGTGCAGCCGGTACGAGGTGTACGGGGTGAACTCCTCCAGCGCCCGCATCCCGCCGATCTCCGGCGGGATCCGCACCAGGTTCGACCGGTACAGCCGCAGGTGCCGCACCTTCGTCAGCGCGCCGACGGACGGCGGCAGCGTCACCACCTGCCGGCGCTGCTCCGCCGTCAGCTCCTCCAGCGGCGCGAACTCCTCCCGCCCGTCCGCCGCCGCCTCCTCGACCAGCTCCAGCAGCCGCAGCCACCCCGGCGCCGAGACGTCCTGCCGCTCGCGGTGGAACCGCACCCGCCGCCGCCCCGCGCAGGAGCACCCGTCCACCGGCCCGGCCGGGCCGGGGAAGCGGTTCACGAACACCTGCGGCGCCTCGTCCATCCGCACACCCTAGCGGGCCGGGTCGTACGCGTGCGGTGAATCCTCCAGCAGGCCGGGGCGGTCCGGGAACTGGAACTGGGTCGGCGGTGCCGTGTCGCCGAAGGAACGGACGAACTCCGCCGGGTGCAGGGCGAATTCGCGGCGGAGCCGGGCCGCGGCGGGATCGGCGGCGAGGTGCGGGGCGAGGGCCGCGCAGGTGCGGACGCCGAGGTGCGGGTGGGCGAGCCAGCGGTGGGTGTCGCCGCCGAGCTGGGCCAGCGCGGTCACGGTGGTCGCGAGGTGGTGCGGCGAACCGGTGCTGTCGGCGAGAGCGGCCAACCTCGCGCGCAGGCGGGGGAGTTCGGCATCGGCCGCGGGGTGGCGGGCCAGCACGCCGACGGCCGCGGCGGCGTACGCCCGGCGGGCGGGACGGTCGGAGCCGAGGTACGGCAGGACCCGGTCCAGCAGGGCGGGGGCCAGGTCGAAGCAGGCCAGCGCGGCCCGGTCGAGGACGAGCTCGCCCAGGCCCGTCCCGTCCGCCCAGAACGCGGGCCGCTGCGCGGGGGCCGCCGTCAGGTAGCGGCCCGTCCAGGCGGCCAGCTCTCCCACGCGGCCCCCGGCCTCCTCCCGTATTCGGGCGGCCCGGCCGCCCAGGTCGGCGGCCAGCCCCACCGCGTACAGGTAGACCAGCAGCGCGTCCGGCAGCGTCGGGTCCGCCCGGTCCAGCCGGGGATCGTCCAGCAGGTCCGCGGCCAGCAGCGCGGTCGGCCCCGTCGCCGGCCAGGCCCGCCCCTCCTGGCGCAGCGTCACCGACCACAGGTGGGTGTACCCGCGCGTGAGGGCCGCTTCGTCGTCGCCGAGCAGCGCGGCCAGGTGCCCCGGTGTGTCGTCCGCGGGCCCCTCGGCGTGGAACAGCCCGGCCCACCTCATTGCGTCCATGACGGTGATCCTGCCACCCCCCGCCGTCGGGCCGCCGGGGCGGGGGTGGGTGAACTCCACAGGGCCGTGCGGTGGTTGTCAGCGGCGCGGGTCAGGACCGCCGCCGGCCCGGCCGTTCGCCGCGCTCCGGGCCAGGGCCCGGTCGAGGCGGGCACGGGCGGTTTCGTCGCGGGTCCAGATCCAGGCGTGCCAGGGGCGCGGCAGCTGACTGGTCCAGAGCTGGAACTCCTCGACCGCGAGGTCCTCGGAGATCCGCCAGCGGACGGTGCGGCCGGAGGCTTCGGGGACGTCGCTCAGGCCGTCGAGGCAGCGGGCGGCGAGGTGGCCGGCGGCGGCGAGGTGGCCGGCGGCGGCGAGGTGGCCGGCGCCGGTGTGGCGCTCCCAGCCGGAGAACCGGTCCAGCAGGGCGTGCGACTCGATCAGGGCCGGGACGGAGGGGGCGATCTCCAGGAACACGCCGCTCCCGTCCGCCACCCCGGCCCGCCCGTCGGTGTGGACGCGGTACCCCACCGGGGAGGAGACCCGCTCCCCGAACCAGTCGAAGTGCCAGCCGCCGGCCGGGTCGGCCCACATGCCCGGGTGCAGGTCGTAGACCCACTCGCGGGCTCCGCGGGGGCCGCCGCCTCGCACCAGGTAGCGCAGGCCGCCGTAGCGCTGCTCGAACCCCTCGCGGCGGATCAGCAGCAGCGCCGGCGGCGGCACCTGCCGCCCGGTGCGGTCGCGGACCCGCAGGAAGTCCCCGGCGAGCCGGGGTTCCGCGGGCGGCTCCCGCCGCCCGGTGCGGCGCAGCAGGTCCTGCGCGAGGGGGGAGAGGCCGGTGGGATCGTCCAGGACGTGCATCCGGGCGTCATCTTCTTCTTCGTGGATCCGGGGGAAGCGGCGGGCGCGTTCCGCGGACCCGCGTGCCGCCGCCCCCGCACGCTACCGCGCGGGGTGGCGGGCGGGAAGAGCGGCGGCGGGCTGCGACAATGGGGGCGACGATCTTCGTACCGACGCGTCAGAAGCGGCAGACAGACAGTGAGGTTGCCTTGTCCAAGGTCAAGCTGAGCACCAATCACGGCGACATCGTGATCCGGCTGGACGCCGAGAAGGCCCCGGCCACGGTCGCGAACTTCCTGCAGTACGTGCGGGACGGCTTCTACAGCGGCACCGTCTTCCACCGGGTCATCGACGACTTCATGGTGCAGGGCGGCGGCATGGAGCCGGGCCTGCGCCGCAAGGAGACCCGGGCCCCGATCCGGAACGAGGCCGACAACGGGCTGAAGAACAACCGGTACACCGTGGCGATGGCCCGCACCTCGGACCCGCACTCGGCCACCGCCCAGTTCTTCATCAACGTCGCCGACAACGCCTTCCTCGACCACACCGCCAAGAGCGGTTCGGACTGGGGCTACGCCGTGTTCGGCGAGGTCGTCGAGGGCCGGGAGGTGGTGGACGAGATCAAGTCGGTGCCCACCACCTCCAAGGGCGGCCACGCGGACGTCCCCAGGGAGGACGTGCTGCTGCTCTCCGCCGAGGTCGTCGAGTAGGGACGCCCGCCGCGCGCACTGCCCCGGCCCCCGGGGGAGCGGGGGCCGGGGCAGTGCGCGCGGGGCACAGGGGGTGCTGGGCGCGCGGCGCGCTCAGTCGACCGACAGGGCCGCCGCCAGCGGGAGTTCGCCGCAGTTCGGCCCCGCCTGCAGGACGAAGGTGCCCGGCTCGGTCAGCCAGGCGTGCTCCGCCACCGACCAGTGCTCCAGGGCGCGGCCCGGCAGCACCAGGTCCACCTCGACCCGCTCGCCCGGCCCCGCCTCGGCGGTGCCGAACCCGGCCAGCCAGCGCACCGGCCGCTCCAGCCCCGAACCCGGCCGCGACAGGTACAGCTGCACCGTCTCCCGGGAGCGGCGCGGTCCCTCGTTGCGCAGCGCCACCCGCACCGTGCGCGAGCCGTCCGCCGCCGGGGCCGAGGGCACGCCGAGCGACAGGTAGCGCCACTCGCCCCAGCCCAGCCCGTGCCCGAACCAGTACGCGGGGGTGCGGCCGGCCCGCAGCCAGCCCCGGTGGCCCAGGTGCAGGCCCTCCGCGTACTCCAGCCGCCCGCCGGTCGGGGCGGTCGAGTACACCGGGCAGTCGGCCTCGGCGTCCGGCCAGGTGGTCGGCAGCCGCCCGCCCGGCTCGGCCAGGCCCAGCAGCACCTCGGCCAGCGCGTCGCCGCCCTCCTGGCCGGGGAACCAGCAGGTCAGCACCGCGCCGACCCGCTCGCGCCAGGGCAGCAGCACCGGACTGCCGGTGTTCACCACCACCACCGTGCGCGGGTTCGCCGCCGCGACCGCCTCCACCAGCTCGTCCTGCCGGCCCGGCAGCCGCAGACCGGCCCGGTCGAAGCCCTCGCTCTCGTGCTCGTCCGTGGTGCCGACCACCACCACCGCGACGTCCGCCGCCGCGGCCAGCTCCACCGCGTGCGCGAACTCCCGCTCCAGCTCGGCCTCCGGCCGGTCGGCGGCCAGCACCAGCACCCGCCCGTGCGGCTCCTCCACCGTCCTCCGGGCCAGCAGCTCCACCTGCCGGCCCTCCGCCAGCTCCAGCTCCACCTGCCGGAACGAGGGCGACACGTGCAGGTACGTCGGATCGTCCGACAGCGGCGCCACGTACTCCTCCAGCAGCACCTCCCCGTCCGCCTCCAGGCGCAGCGCGCCCAGGCCCACCACGCCCAGGCGCCAGCGGCCCGCGGACGGCGCGGTGAACCGGGTCGCCACCTCGATGGTGCGCACCGGTGCCAGGTCGACCTCCCCCGTCGGCTCCAGCACCCGCCCGGTCGAGCGCGCCTCGGCGTGCACCAGGGAGCCGTCGGCCGCCAGGTAGCGCACCAGCACGCCCGGCGCCGAACCGTCCGGCAGCACGCAGTCCGCGGCCACCAGCGGCGTCGGGCGCAGGTTGGTGTGCACCCCCGGCGCGTGCACCACCTCCACCGCCGGGTCCAGCGCGGCGCGCAGGCCGTTCAGCGGCGAGACCGGCGCGGCCGGGAACACCGAGGCGCTGCCGCCGCCCTGCACCCGGGCCGTCGCCGCGTTCGGGCCGAGCACCGCGACCCGGCGCAGCGCCGCGGTGTCCAGCGGCAGCAGCCGCCCCGGGTTGTGCAGCAGCACGGTGCCGGCGACGGCCGCCGCCCGCAGCGCCCCCCGGGTCGCCGGGTCCACCGGCACCGGCGCCTGCCCGCCCGCCGCCGGCGCCTCGAACGCGCCGACCCGCGCCGCGAGCCGCAGCAGTCGCTCCACCTTGTCGTCCAGCGCCGCCGCCGGCACCCGGCCGGCCCGCACCGCCGCCGCCAGCGCCGCGCCCCACGCCGGGTTCGGCCCCGGCATCGACAGGTCGCAGGCCGCCGCCCCCGGCCCGTCCGCCTCGTGCACCGACCCCCAGTCGGAGACCACCAGCCCGTCGAAGCCCCACTCGCCCTTCAACGGCTCGGCCAGCAGCGGGTGTTCGACCATCGACGTCCCGTTGACCCGGTTGTACGCGGACATCACCGCCCACACCCCGGCCCGCACCGCCGCCTCGAACGGCGCCAGGTACACCTCGCGCAGCGTGCGCCCGTCCACCCGGGCGTCCACCGTCAGCCGCTCGGTCTCCGAGTCGTTGGCCACGTAGTGCTTGGCCGTCGCCGCGACCCCGCGCGCCTGCACGCCCGCGATGTACGCCGCCCCGATCCGGGCGGTCAGCAGCGGGTCCTCCGAGAAGCACTCGAAGTTGCGCCCGCCCAGCGGCGAGCGGTGCAGGTTCAGCGTCGGCGCCAGCACCACGTGCACCCCCTTGCGCCGGGCCTCCGCCGCCAGCAGGGAGCCCATCCGGGCCACCAGCGCCTCGTCCCAGGACGCCGCCAGCGCGGTCGCGCACGGCAGCAGCAGCGCGGTGTCCGTCTCGTCCCAGCGCTCGCCGCGCACCCCCACCGGCCCGTCCGAGCAGACGATCGGGTGCATCCCGACCGCCGGCTCCGCGCTGGTGCGGAAGGTGTCGCCGCCGGAGACCAGCCGGGCCTTCTGCTCCAGGTCGAGCACCCGGTGGTCGGATCCGCTTGCGGGAGTGGTGAGTTGGGATGGCATGGAGAGCTGGGTCATCCTTTCGTGGCTCCTTGCATGATGCCGTCGATGATCTGGCGGCCCATCAGGAGGAAAGCGACCAGGACGGGCGCGCTGGCGACCAGGGCGCCGGTGAGGACCAGCGAGTAGTCCTTGATGTAGCCGCTGGCGAGTTCGGAGAGGGTGAGCTGGACGGTCGGGTTCTGCTGGGTCATGACGACCTTGGGCCAGTAGAAGTCGTTCCAGGCGGCCATGAAGGTCAGCATGCCCAGGACGCTCATCGCGGGGCGGGCGGCGGGCAGCACCACGTGCCAGACCAGGCCGCGGGTGGTGCAGCCGTCCATCCGGCCGGCGTCCAGGAGTTCGTCGGGGACGGCGCCGATCAGGTACTGGCGCATGAAGAACAGGCCGAAGGCGTTGGCGGCGGCCGGGACGATCAGCGCCTGGAGGTGGTCGGCCCAGTGGAACCAGTTGGCCATCATGATGTAGAGCGGGATGATGCCCAGCTGGGTGGGGACCATCATGGTGGCGACCACCGAGGCGAGCAGCGTGTTGCGGCCGCGGAAGCGGAGCTTGGCGAACGCGAAGCCGCCCAGGGTGCTGGTCAGCACCACGCTGGCGGTGACGGTGGTGGCCACGACCAGCGAGTTGACCATCGCCAGCCGCAGGTCGGTCTGGGCGAACACCTGGGTGATGTTGTGCCAGAGCCGGCCGCCGGGCAGCAGCACCGGGGGCATCTGGTGGATCTCGGTGTTGGTGCGCGAGGCCGCGACCAGCGTCCAGTACAGCGGGAAGAGCGAGAGCAGCACGGCGACGCCGAGGACGACGTAGACGCCGCGTCCGGCGGTCAGCTGCCGGACGGTCTTGGGCCGGCGGCGCCGGAGCAGGGCGGGGGTGGTCATTCGGCACCTCGCATCCGGCGCGCGGCCAGGAAGTTGACGATCGCGACCAGCACGATCAGCAGGAACATCGCCCAGGAGATCGCCGCACCGTAGCCGTACTTGAAGCGGCCCCAGAACTGGTTGTACGAGTACAGGGCCAGGGTCTGGAACTGGTGCTGGGAGCCGCCGGTGGTCGGGTCCTGCTGCTGGCTGAACAGCATCGGCTCGCCGAACAGCTGCAGCGCGCCGATGGTGGAGACGATGACGGTGAACAGGATGGTCGGCCGCAGCATCGGGATGGTGATGGAGCGGAACTGCCGCCAGCGGCTCGCCCCGTCCAGCGCGGCGGCCTCGTACAGCTCGAACGGCACGGACTGCATCGCGGCCAGGTAGAGCAGCGCGTTGTAGCCCGTCCAGCGCCAGGTGACGATCGCGGCGATCGCCGACCAGGAGGAGAGGGTGCCGGCCTGCCAGTCGATGTGGTCGACGCCGAACAGCGACAGGAACCAGTTGACCATGCCGAAGTCGCGGCCGAACAACTGGACGAAGATCAGCGTGACGGCGGCCACCGAGGTGACGTTGGGCAGCAGGACGCCCAGGCGCATCAGGGTGCGGCCGCGCATCCGGTAGTTGAGCAGGTGGGCCAGGCCGAGCGCGAGCAGCAGCTGCGGGACGGTGGCCAGCACGCCGATGCCCAGGGTGTTCTTGACCGCGTTCCAGAAGAACGGGTCGTCCAGCAGCTTGCGGTAGTTCTCGAAGCCGACCCACTGGCCCTCGCTGCCCGGCCGGTCGGCCCGCCAGGCGGTGAACGAGACGTAGCCGGTGTACAGCATCGGGAACAGGCCGAAGACGCCGAAGACCACGAAGAACGGCGACAGGTACAGGTAGGGCGAGACGGTGCGGTCGAGCCGGTGCCAGCGGTGGCCGGCGGTGCGGGCGGGGGCGCGGGCACCGGGGGCGGCGGCGGTCGATGCGGCCAAGGGGAGCTCCCAGGGGCGGGGACGGGACAGGCGGGTGGCCCGGGGCAGGCGGGGTGGCGCGGTGCCGGTGCGGCGTCAGGTCCGCAC
>NZ_JBHUWH010000177.1:0-14625 GCF_042670125.1 Kitasatospora sp. NPDC057198
GTGCGGCGGCGGCCGTCCCGTTGGTGCGCCGGGCCCGGCGCTGCGCCGAACCGGTGCGCGGCCCGTAGCCGACCAGCACCTCGCGGCGCTCCGGCTCCGCCTCGGCGGGCGCGGCGGCGGCAGCGGGTGCGGTCGCGGCGGCGGGTGCGGCGGCGGCCGGCGCGGCGCCCGCGACGGCCACCGCGATGATCGGGGTGCCGACGTCGACGGTGGTGCCCGCCGGGAAGTGCAGCGCCTCGACCACGCCGGTGAACGGGATCGGCAGCTCGACGGCGGCCTTGGCGGTCTCCACCTCGCAGACCACCTGCCCGTCGGTGACGGCGTCGCCCGGCTTCACGTACCAGGTGAGGATCTCGGCCTCGGTCAGGCCCTCGCCCACGTCGGGCATCTTGAACTCGCGGAGCGAGCGAACATCAGTGGTCATCTTCGCTCCCCGGCTCAGAACGCGAACGCGCGGTCGACGGCGTCGAGCACCCGGTCAAGGTCGGGGAGGTAGGTCTCCTCGACCCGCGACGGCGGGTACGGGGCGTGGTAGCCGCCGACCCGCAGGATCGGGGCCTCCAGGTGGTAGAAGCAGCGCTCGGTGAGCCGGGCGGCGAGCTCCGCGCCCAGGCCCAGGAAGACCGGGGCCTCGTGCACGACGATGCCGCGGCCGGTGCGCTTGACGGACTCCTCCAGGGTGGCGAAGTCGATCGGCGACAGCGAGCGCAGGTCGACCACCTCCAGCCGGCGGCCGTCCTCCTCGGCGGCCCGGGCGGCCTCCTGGCAGACCTTGACCATCGGGCCGTAGGCGATCAGCGTGGCGTCGGTGCCGGGCCGGACGATCCGCGCCGAGTGCAGGGGCAGCATCGGGTCCTCGCCGACCTCGCCCTTGTCCCAGTAGCGGCGCTTGGGCTCCAGGAACACCACCGGGTCGTCCGACTCGATGGCCTGGCGCAGCATCCAGTGCGCGTCGTGCGCGTTGGACGGGCTGACCACCCGCAGGCCGGCGGTGTGCGCGAAGTACGCCTCGTGCGACTCGCTGTGGTGCTCGACCGCGCCGATGCCGCCGCCGAACGGGATGCGCACGGTGACCGGCATCTTGACGTGGCCGAGCGCGCGGGCGTGCATCTTGGCGAGCTGGGAGACGATCTGGTCGAAGGCCGGGTAGACGAAGCCGTCGAACTGGATCTCCACCACCGGGCGGTAGCCGCGCAGCGCGAGGCCGATCGCGGTGCCGACGATGCCGGACTCGGCGAGCGGGGCGTCGATCACCCGGTCGTCGCCGAAGTCCTTCTGCAGGCCGTCGGTGATCCGGAAGACGCCGCCGAGCTTGCCGATGTCCTCGCCCATCAGGACGGTCTTCGGGTCGTTCTCCAGCGACTTGCGCAGCGCCTCGTTGAGCGCCTTGGCGATGCTGAGCTGGCCGGCCATCAGTGGTGCTCCCCACCCTCGAAGGAGGCGGCGTACGCCTCGTACTCGGCGCGTTCCTCGTCCACCAGCGGGTGCTGCTCGCTGTAGACGTGGTCGAAGACCAGGGTCGGGTCGGGGTCGGGCATCGACCGGACGCCCTCGCGCACGCGCAGACCCAGCTGCTCGCTCTCGGCCTCGATCCCGGCGAAGAACGCCTCGTCGGCGAGGCCCTCCTTCTCCAGGTGGGCCTTCAGCCGCAGGATCGGGTCCTTGGCCTTCCAGGACTCGGTCTCCTCGGACTGCCGGTAGCGGGTCGGGTCGTCGGAGGTGGTGTGCGCGCCCATCCGGTAGGTGAACGCCTCGACCAGCACCGGGCCCTGGCCGCTGCGGGCGTGGTCGAGCGCCCAGCGGGTGACCGCGAGGACGGCGAGCACGTCGTTGCCGTCGACCCGGACGCCGGGGAAGCCGAAGCCGGAGGCGCGGCGGTACAGCGGGATGCGGGTCTGCACCGCGGTGGGCTCGGAGATCGCCCACTGGTTGTTCTGGCAGAAGAACACCACGGGCGCGTTGTAGACCGAGGCGAAGGTGAACGCCTCGTTGACGTCGCCCTGGCTGGAGGCGCCGTCGCCGAAGTAGGCGACCACCGCGTCGTCCGCGCCGTCCTTGGTGATGCCCATCGCGTACCCGGTGGCGTGCAGGGTCTGCGCGCCGATCACGATGGTGTAGAGGTGGAAGTTCTTCTCGTTCGGGTCCCAGCCGCCGTGGTTCACGCCGCGGAACATGCCGAGCAGGTTCAGCGGGTCCACGTCGCGGCACCAGGCCACGCCGTGCTCGCGGTAGGTGGGGAAGGCGTAGTCGCCGGTGCGCATCGCGCGCCCGGAGCCGACCTGGGCCGCCTCCTGGCCCAACAGCGACGCCCACAGGCCGAGTTCGCCCTGCCGCTGGAGCGAGGTGGCCTCCGCGTCGAAGCGCCGCACCAGGACGAGGTCCCGGTAGAGCGAGCGCAGTTCCTCCGGCGTCACCGCGAGCGGGAACTCCGGGTGCTCGACCCGTTCGCCCTCCGGGGTCAGCAGTTGGACGAGCTCCGGCTCGGCGCCGATGCCGGCCCGGGCGGGGTCGGGGACGCCGGGGGCGGCCTTCTTGCGCGCCCTCGACGTGCTTTTGACGGTCACGTTCACTCCTCGGTCTGTCCGGCCGCCCGGGGTCGCCGGTGGCCGGTCCGGATCGCCCTTCCGGCCGGCGCGCTTGGGTGTGCGCACCGGTGCGGGCGGGCGGTGTTCCCTTTCCGACGGCGTCCCTCACGAGAACGTTACCCAGCGACGCCCCTCGGCGCCTTTGCGCTAGGACGTCCTAGTTGTTCTCCGGCGGGAAACCGCCGGGATGACGCGGCTTGCCCGTTCCGGTCAGGACACCAGCGCACGGTATCCGGGCGCGGGCCGCTGCGAAAGGGGGTAACCGACATCGATTTGTGCGACGCTTTGCAAATGACGGATAACGGACATATCAGGGTATTTCTCCTCGATGATCACGAAGTGGTCCGCCGCGGCGTGCACGACCTGCTCTCCATGGAGGGCGACATCGAGGTGGTGGGCGAGGCCGGGACGGCGGCCGAGGCGCTCAACCGCATCCCGGCGGTCCACCCGGACGTGGCGGTCCTCGACGTCCGGCTGCCCGACGGCAACGGCGTCGAGGTGTGCCGCGAGATCCGCTCCCAGGACCCGTCGGTGAAATGCCTGATGCTCACTTCCTTCTCCGACGACGAGGCGCTGTTCGACTCGATCATGGCGGGGGCCTCCGGATATGTCCTGAAAGCGATCCGCGGAACCGACCTGCTCTCCGCGGTGCGCGACGTCGCGGCCGGCAAGTCCCTGCTCGACCCGGTGGCCACCAGCCGGGTGCTGGCCCGGCTCCGCGACGGGGGCGAGAAGGAGGACGAGCGGATCGCGCAGTTGACGAAGCAGGAGCGCCGGATCCTCGATCTGATCGGCGAGGGGATGACCAACCGGCAGATCGGCAACGAGCTGCACCTGGCCGAGAAGACGGTGAAGAACTACGTCAGCAGCCTGCTGGCCAAGATGGGCATGGAGCGCCGCACCCAGGCCGCCGCCTACGTGGCCCGGCGGCAGGCCGACCAGCACCACTGAGAGCAGATTCGCACACGCTGTGTCAAGTCACCATCACGCCGAGTAATACGCTCTGTGCGTGACGGACGGACAGACCCTCTCCCTCGCGCCGGCCCGCCCGGACGCCACCGCTCCCCCCGTCGGTACCCTCAGCCCCCCGGTCGCGCACGCCGCCGTGGCCGGGGTCCTGCGCGCCTACCGCGTCCCGCCGCCGACCGCGGTGGCACCGGTCGCGGAGGGCCTGCTCAACCGGGGCTACCGGGTCGACACCGGGGACGGCCGCTACTTCCTCAAGTGCTACGTCGACCGGGCCACCGCCAACCGGCCCGCGATCACCGTCCAGCACCGCGCCACCGCCGCGCTGGCCGCCCGCGGCCTGCCGGTGCCCGCCCCGCTCGCCGACCGGGACGGCCGGACCGTCACCGCGCACGGCGGGCGGCTGTTCGCGCTCTACCCGTGGGTGGCCGGAAACCACCGGCACGGCACCGGGCTCACCCCCGCCGGGTGCGGCGAACTCGGCGCGCTGCTCGGGGCGTTGCACGGCGCGCTGGCCGAGGTGTGCGCCCCGGTGCGGCAACCCGGCGGGGTGCTCAGCGCCGAGGCCGGGGAGACCCGGCGGATCATCGCCGACCTCCGCGACCTGGCCCGCGCGCACCGCCCCTACGACGCCTTCGACCGGCGCGCCGAGGAGCACCTCGCCCAGCGCCTCGACCTGCTCGACGCCCACCGCCACCGCCGCCCCGGCCCCGCCGACGCCCCGCCCACCGGCTGGACCCACGGCGACTTCCACGGCCTGAACGTGCTCTACCGCGGCGACGCCGTCAGCGCCGTCCTGGACTGGGACAAGCTCGCCCCGCACCCGGTCGCCGAGGAGGCCGTCCGGGCCGCCACCCTGCTCTTCAACGACCGCGCCACCGGCGTCCTCGACCTCCCCCGGGTCCGGCACTGGGCCCGCGCCTACCGCGCCACCGGCGCCGCGGACGCCGAACAGGTCGCCCGCGCCGTCCACCGGGTCTGGTGGGAGCGGCTGAACGACCTGTGGATGCTGCAGTGGCGCTACCAGCGCCGCGACCACCGCGCCGACCCGCTCTTCCCGGCCGCCGCCGGGCAACTGGCCTGGTGGTGCCAGGAGTACGAGCAGGTCATGGACGCCTTCACCAACTGACCCGCCCGGCCGGGCTACTGGCCGAGCGGCAGGTTCACCCTGTTCGCCGGAGCGCTGTCGCCCGGCGCCGGGTTGGTGGCTCCCCCGGTCGGGGTCCCGGTGGCGGTCCCTCCCGTGCTGGGCTTGCTGCTCGGGCTGGCCGGCGGCGAGGCCGACTCCGTCGGCGAGTGCGAGGCGCCGGTCGGGGCCGTCGCGCTCGGGCTGGCCGAGCGCGAGGTGGTCGGCGAGGGCGTGCCGGTCGGCGTCTCCTGCTGGTGGGTGCTGCTGCTCGGGGTCCGGCTCGGCGCCGCCGTGGTGGGCCGCTCGACCGGCTCGTCGGTGCTCGGGGCACTGGGCGTCGACACCGGCGCGGTGGTCTGCTGCTCCTTTTCCGGGGTGCCCTTGTGGTCGTTGGCGGTCAGCGCCAGCGCGACCCCGATGGTGGCGGCGAGCACCAGCGCGACCACGCCCAGCACCCAGCCCCACGGGTTGCGGCGGTGCGGCCCGCCGGGCTCCTCGCCGTCCCCGTCGCCGCCGGCGCCGCCCGCCCCGGAGGCCGCCGGGTAGGGCTGCGCGGGCGTGTGGTACGCCGAAGTGGCCTGGTACGGCAGCGCCTCGGTGGCGCCGGTGTCGCCCGCGACCGGGCTCATCGGCTCGGTGAGCGAGGCGGAGCCGGGCGGCGGGGTGTGCTCCCAGGCCCCGGCCGCGGCGGCCGCCGCCAGGCCCGCGGCGCCCGCCGGGAAGCCCGCGCCGGCCGCGCCGTGCATCTGCCGCAGCGCGTGCTGCACGTGGGCGCGGAACTCGTCGGCGCTCTGGAACCGGTCGTCCGGGTTCTTCTCCAGCGCCCGCAGCACCAGCGCGTCCAGCGGCGCCGGCACCCGGTCGTTGGTCCGGGACGGCGGCACCGGCGCGTCCTGGACGTGCTGGTAGACCACCGACAGCGGCGTCTCGCCGACGAACGGCGGCCGCAGGGCGAGCAGTTCGTAGAGCATGCAGCCGGCCGCGTACAGGTCGGAGCGGTGGTCGACGGCCTTGCCGAGGGCCTGCTCGGGCGAGAGGTACTGCGGGGTGCCCATCACCATGCCGGTCTGGGTCATGGTGGTGGCGCCCCCGGCCAGCGCCCGGGCGATGCCGAAGTCCATCACCTTGACCGCGCCGGTGGTGGTGATGATGACGTTGGCCGGCTTGATGTCGCGGTGCACGATGCCGTGCCGGTGGCTGTAGGCCAGCGCCTCCAGCACCCCGGCGGTGATGATCAGCGCCTGGTCGACCGGCGGCGCCTCCTCGTCCACCAGCAGCTCGCGCACGGTGCGGCCCTCGACCAGCTCCATCACGATGTACGGGGTGGACTCCCCGCCGTGCTGCTCCTCGCCGGTGTCGTAGACCGCGACGATCGAGTGGTGGTTGAGCGCCGCGACGGCGTGCGCCTCGCGGGTGAAGCGCAGCCGGGCGGTGTCGTCCTCGGCGAGCTCCGAGCGCAGCAGCTTGACCGCGACAGTGCGGCCCAGCCGGATGTCCTGGGCGGCGAACACCTCGGCCATCCCGCCGCGGCCCAGCCGCCGGGTCAGCCGGTAGCGGCCGTCGCCGACCGTGGGGAACGGAACGGCGCTGCCGCGGCCGGGAGTTCGGGGCCCGGACGGGATCGCCTCGGTGGGGCCGGTGGCCTCCCCGGACCGGTCCGCGTCCCCGCCCGGGACGCCCTCGCCGGGCACGTCCCACCGCTGGTCCCCGTCGTCGTCCGGTCGTTCGCTCTGACCCATCGCTCCTCGCCCCGGGCAGCCGCTCGGCGTGCGCTCGCCCTGTCGGTTCTTCCCCAGCACGCTACCGTCTCGCGCCCTCCGGCGTGGAACGCGACGGCGCACGCGGGGGTCGGATCGGACGGTGCGGGCCCGCCCGACGAGCGGGTTCGAGTAGCGTGTTGACCGGTTGCGCCCGGGACTCAGGGGTTCGCGCTGGCCACCACGACGACGATCACCACGAACGCCAGCAGCAGTACGCCGGCGATCACGCAGATGACGATCGCCGCGGTCGAGCAGCCGCTGCGCTGGGCGGGCGCCGCGTACGGCATCGCCATCGGCGGGGCCTGCATCGGGGCCTGCACCTGGGCCGGGAAGGGCGCCGGGGTGGTCTGCGGGAACGGCTGCTGGAAGGCCGGCTGCGGGAACGGCGGCGGGGTCTGCGCCACCTGCGGGAAGGGCGGCGGGGTCGGCGCCGCGTACGGCGGCGGGGTCTGCGGGCCCGGGTACGGCTGCTGCGGCTGCACCGGCGGGAAGTTGGTCAGCGACGGCGCGGCGTGCACCGAGCGCGGGCCCTCGCCGATCACCAGCGGGGTGGACGCCTGCAACGGCGTGTTGCCGCCGCCCTGCGCCCCCGACAGGACGCGCTCCAGCTCCTCGCGCATCGCCTCCGCGGTCGGGAACCGGTGCGCCGGGTCCTTGCGCAGCGCCCGCTCCACCAGCGCGTCGATCTCCGGGGTGACCGCCCGGTTCAGCGTGGACGGCGCCGGCGGGGTCTCCTGCACGTGCTTGTAGGCGATCGAGAACGCCGAGTCGCCGTCGAACGGCAGCTGCCCGCTGAGCAGTTCGAACAGCATGCAGCCGACCGAGTAGAGGTCGGACCGGGCGTCCACGCTCTTGCCGAGCGCCTGCTCCGGCGAGAGGTACTGCGGGGTGCCGACCACCATGCCGGTCTGCGTCATCGAGGTGACGCCGGACTGCAGGGCGCGGGCGATGCCGAAGTCCATCACCTTGACGACGCCCTTGGTGGACACCATCACGTTGGCCGGCTTGATGTCGCGGTGCACCAGCCCCTGGTCGTGCGATGCCTCCAGGGCCGCCAGCACCGCGCCGGTGATCTTCAGCGCCTGCTCGTTGGGCATCGCGCCGAGCGCGGTCACCTGCTCGTCCAGCACGTCCTTGAGCGAACGGCCCTCGACGAACTCCATCACGATGTACGGCGTGGTCGACCCGTCCGGCGCGACGTCCTCGCCGGAGTCGAACACCGACACGATGTTGGTGTGCTGGAGGCGTGCCACGGCCTGCGCCTCGCGCCGGAACCGCTCCCGGAACGAGTCCTCCCGGCCCAGTTCGGTGTGCAGCGTCTTCACCGCGACCTGACGGTCAAGCACCGTGTCGTGGGCGAGGTGGACGGACGCCATGCCGCCCTGCCCGAGCAGCCGCTGCAGCACGTACCGGCCGTGCCCGAGCGAGTACCCCTCGGTGGTGCCCTCTGTCATCGTCCCAGCTCCCCCTCGGCGCGCGGTACTACTCCGGACACCGGTCAGGGTAGCGGTTCGGGGCCGCGCCGAAACGCGGCCCCCGCAAGCCCACCGTGGGTAGGGCTACAGGTACGGACCGGAGCGGATCCCGCGGCCCGGACCCTCCTCGTGGTCACCCTCCGCGCCCTGCAGACCGGGGGGCAGCGCCCGCCGCATCTGCTCCAACTGCGCCCGCGCCGCCATCTGCTGGGCGAACAGCGCGGTCTGGATGCCGTGGAACAGGCCCTCCAGCCAGCCCACCAACTGCGCCTGGGCGATCCGCAGTTCGGCCTCGGTCGGGATGCTGTCGTCGGCGAACGGCAGCGAGAGCCGCTCCAGTTCCTCGACCAGCTCCGGAGCCAGACCCATCTCCAGCTCCTTGATCGAGCTGGCGTGGATGTCCTTCAACCGGGCCCGGCTCGCCTCGTCGAGGGGCGCCGCCCGGACCTCCTCCAGCAGCTGCTTGATCATGCTGCCGATCCGCATCACCTTCGCCGGCTGCTCGACCATCTCGGTCACCGGCAGCTCGCGCGGCTCGTCGTCCTCGTCGCCCCGCCCCAGCCCGCCGGCCGGCGCGGTGCCCACCGCCATCCCGTCCGGCCCGACGATCAGCACCTTCGGGCTCTCCTCCGACCTCCCGCCCGACGCCTGTGACGCCTGGTAGGGATCCTGCTGCGACCGCTCGTTCATCGGGTTGGTCATAGCTCCTTCATATGCTCCGTGCACCGGAGAGGTCAACGCGGCCGGCCCACCGATCGTCCCGCTCCGAGCGGCGCCGGCCGCCACCGGCCACCGGCGGGCGGTGCTCCGCTACCTCCGGCGCAGCCGCAGCCCGATCATCCCCAGGCCGAGACCGATCATCCCCAGGCCGACGCCCAGCGGCAGCTGCCGCGCGGACGGGTCGCCCCAGTGGTGCGGTCCGGACACCACCGGGACCACGGGCACCACCGGGCCGGCCGCCAGCTGACCGCCCGCCACCGCCGACTCCTGCGCGCCCGCACCGCCGTCCGCCTGCTCGTTCGCGTCCGCGCCCCGGTCCACGCCCCGGTCCGCGCTGGGGCCCGCACCGGGGTCCGGCAGGGCGGAGGCCGCGTCCCCGTCCTCCCCCGCGCCCCGGCCCGGCCCGGCCGGCTGCCCGCCGTCGGGGCCGTCGGGGCCGTCGGGGCCGCCCGTCGGCGGGGGCGTCCACGGCTCCGCCGGGAACAGCGGCACCACCGGCTGCTGGTGCCGCCCGTGCCCGGGAGCGGCGGACGACGGCTCGGGACGCTCCGGCACTCCGCCCGGGAAGGCCGGAGAGGCCGAGGAGACCGAGGGCTCCGCCGGGGTGGGCACGGGCGGAGGGGTCGGCGAGGCCGACGGGGAGGGGGGCGGGGAAAAGGTCGGGGAAGAGATCGGGGACGGGGACGGCGGAGGCGACTCACCCGGCTCCCCCGGCTGCTCGGTCCCCACCGGGACGGACGGCACCACCGGGGACGCGGCGCTCCGGGTGGCCGTCGGCGTCGCGACCGCCGTTGCGCCAGCCGTCGTCGTGGCCGACCCTCCGGCCGGGAGCGGCGGCACCGGCGGCACGGACAGCGTGGACGGCGCGGAGGGAACGGGCGGCACCGGCGGTACGGACGGCGCGGGCGGCACGGATATCGCCCCGCCCGGCGGCCGGGTGGCCTCCGCCGCCTGCCCCGCCACCTGCTGCCGCGCCGCGTCCAGCTGCTCGCGTGCCTGCGCGCGGGCCGCGTCCAGCTGGGTCTGCGCCTGCTGCCGCGGCTCGGCCGCCGGGTCGGCGGCCAGCGCCGGGGCGGCCAGCAGCAGCGGGAGCGCCGCCCCGGTCAGGGCCGCCCAGCGGCACAGCGCGGGCGGGCGGACGGTGGTGGGGCGGACCGGAGCGGCGGGCCCGGGGCGGCGGCGAGCGAGCATGGAAAGCAGGTCCTCCCGACGGCCGTCCGCAGGGGGATGCGGGCGGAGGCGGAACAGCTTGTGACCAGACTCACATACTCGGACACTCAGGGCATTTCGACCATTCGCCCGATGCCGTTCACTTCAGCAGGCGCGCGTTCAGCTCGGCCCAGGCCAGGCACTCCTCGCGGCTCAACCGCACCATGCCCCGCCGGTCGGGGTGGCCGGGCGGCGGGCCGGCCGGCTCCTCCTCCCCCTCCCCTTCCCCCTCCTCCTCCGGCGCCGGGAACGGGAAGGTGTCCTGTCCGGGCAGCCAGAGGGAGTGCAGGCTCGGGCTGAAGAACAGCCCGAGCCACCCCAGCGCGACGACCGTGCGGCGCAGCGCCGTCCACAGGATCTTCCGCACCCCTCGTGCTCCTCTTCTCGTTCGCGGTGGCGGTGTCGGTGGTGCGACGGGGGCGGGGGCGGGGCCGCCGCCGGCGCGGGTCAGCGGCCGCCGGCGACGACGAGTTCCTCGCCGGTGATGTTGCCGTTGGCCGCCGAGCCCAGGAAGAGGGCGGCGGCCGCGACGTCCTCCGGGCGGTTGAGCACGCCGCTCGGGGTGGCGGCCCGCTCGCCGGCCCGCAGCTCCTCGGGGAGCGCCGCCCGGACGTCGGAGGTCAGGGTCAGTCCGGGGCTGACCAGGTTCACCAGCACTCCGGTGCCGTGCAGGTCCCAGACCAGGCTGCGGACGAACCCGTGCAGGCCGCTCTTGACGGTGCCGTAGTACTCGCGGCCGGGCTTGCCGAGCCGGGCCACCAGGGAGGAGACCAGGACGACCCGACCCCAGCCGCGGCGGCGCATCCCGGGCAGCACCAGTTGCACGGTGCGCAGCGTGCCGACCGTGTTCTGCTCGACGAAGGGGGCCCACTCGGCCGGGTCGTGGTCCTCGAACCGGGCCCCGCGGGGCCGCAGCGCCCCCGGCATCATCGCGTTGCCGACCAGGACGTCCACCGGGCCCCAGCGGTCCTCGACCTCGGCGACCGCCCGCTGCGGCGAGTCCGGCTCGCCGAGGCGGTAGCGGACGGCCAGCGCCCGGCCGTCGGCCGCGCCGAGTTCCGCGGCGAGCGCCCGCGCGGCGTCCTCGTCGCTGCCGTAGCCGATCGCGACCCGGGCGCCCTCGGCGGCGAAGGCCCGGGCGGTGGCGCGGCCGATGCCGCGGGTGGCGCCGGTGACGAGGACGGTGCGGCCGGCGAGTCCGAAGTCCATCTCTAGCTCCTGGGTCGGTGGGTGTCGGCTCGGTCGGTGTCGGCTCGGTCGGTGCCGGTGTCGGTGCCGGTGCCGGGGAGCGGGTCGGTGACCAGCCCGGCGGTGGCCGCGGTCAGCGCGGCGGCGAGCAGGGCCCGCTCGCCGGCCCCGCCGCGGGCCGAGACGTAGCCGTCCGGCCGGACGAGCACCCAGTCGCCCGCGGCGGTGAGGCCGAGGCGGCGGCGCAGTGCGCCGTCCGGGTCGGGCAGGGCGGCCGGGCCGGCGCCGGGGTCGTCGACCGTGCGGACCGCGAGCCAGTCGCCGAGGCGCTTCTCCAGCCCGGCGAGGGTGCCGTCGAGGGCGGAGCGGCCGCCGCCGACCAGCAGCTTCCAGCCGACCGTGCGCAGCTCCCCGGCCAGTGCGGCGAAGCCGGGCCGGGCGAGGTCCGCCTCCGCCAGTTCGGAGAGCCGGCGGCCGGGGGCGGGGCCGGTGGCGCCGGGCGCGGTCGCCGGGTGGCTGAGCGCGCTGTCGGCGTAGCTGAGGTCGAGCGCCGACATCGCCCGCATGATCTTCCGGGAGACCTTCGAGCGGAGCGCGGGGAAGGTGCTGACCACCTTGAACATCACCGGCAGCACGAACGCCGCCACCGGGTGCTTGAGCTGGATCAGCTGGGTGGCGCGGTTGGTGGAGCCGAGCAGGGCGGCGCCGACCGGCACCCGCTCCTGCGAGTAGGTGTCCAGCAGGGCTTCGGCGGCCTCGCCGCGGACCACCGCGGCGAGCTTCCAGGCCAGGTTGTAGGCGTCCTGGAGGCCGGTGTTCATGCCCTGGCCGGAGGCCGGGCTGTGCACGTGGGCCGCGTCGCCGGCCACCAGGCAGCGGCCGGCCCGCATCGAGCGGATCATCCGCTGCTGGATGGTGAAGACGGACACCCAGGTCGGCCGCTCGACCCTGACCGGCCGGCCGACGCCCAGCGAGAGCCGTTCGGCGAAGCGCGCGCCGACCGCGTCGGCGTCCCCGTCGTAGGAGGCGTCGGCGGTGTCCAGCAGGCGCCACTTGCCCTGTTCCGGGAAGGGCACCGCCATCAGCGAGCCGTAGCGGGTGCGCAGCCAGTGGATGGAGCGGTCGTCCAGGTCGGTGTCGAGCACGGCGTCGGCGATCAGCCAGGTCTCGCTGGAGTCGCCGACCAGGGTCAGGCCCAGCAGTTTGCGCACCGTGCTGTGGCCGCCGTCGCAGCCGACCAGCCAGGGGACGCGCACCGTTTCCCGGGTGCCGTCGGCGCGGTCGAGGACGGCGGTGGCGCCGTCGGGGCCGTGTTCCAGGGATTGCAGCCGGGTGCCCCATTCCACCTCGACGCCGAGCCGGGAGACGGCGTCCCGCAGCACCCGTTCGGTAATGGCCTGGTCGACCATCACGGTCATCGGATAACGCGTCGTCAGTTGCGAGTAGTCCGCGTCCAGTGCGGCGAGTTTCCGGCCATTCTGGTGCAGCGTGAACTTCTGGACTTTCCGGCCTTTCGGCATGAGGTCCGGAAGGATTCCCATCTGGTCGTAGATTTCGAGGGTGCGGGCGTGGGTGGCCAGGGCCCGGCTGGTCGGCGACGGGCCGGCGGCGGCGTCGACCAGCCGCACCCGGACGCCGTGCCGCAGCAGTTCGTGCGCCAGGGTGAGTCCGGACGGCCCGGCCCCGACGACCATGACGTGCGCTGGTTCTGTGGACATCGTCCGCCCTTTCCGCTGCGGCGCCGCACCGGTGCGCGACGGCTTCTTGGACCTAGCCGCGGCGAGCCTGCCGGGCGCGGCTAGAAGTCCGCTCGAAACCGCATCCAGGACGGCCGGGCCCGCCGGAGGGGGGCCGGGGAAAGGCCGGATTCGGCGCGCATTCCCCGGGGGGAGCGAATGCGCCCCTCCTCAACCGGCCTGCCCGTGCGCTAGAGTGACGCGGCGTCAGCCCGCCGCCGTGCGGATACGCCGCGGAATGAGCCGGGCACACCACCTCGAATGCGGCGGAACGCAATTCGCCGCGTCGCCGTCACGGAGCGGAGCGCCGCATGGCCGCCAATCGGTCGGATGTGAACTCGAAATCGGCAGGGCCCGGCGACGCCGAGGACGCCGGAACCGCGCCGGAGGCGTTACCGCGCTCCCTGCTCGTGCTGGGCGCGGCGGTCAGCCTCGGCGTCGTCATGTCGACCCTCGACACCACCATCGTCTCGGTCGGACTCCGGGCGATGGGCGAGGAGTTGGCCGCCCCGCTGTCCACCGTCCAGTGGGTGACCACCAGTTACCTGCTGGCCTTCTCGATGGTCATACCCCTGGTCGGCTGGGGGGTGTCCCGGTTCGGCGCGCGCCGGATGTGGCTCTCCTCGCTGACCGTGTTCGTGGTCGGCTCGGCGCTGTGCGGCCTCGCCCGGTCGGCCGAGTCGCTGATCGCCTTCCGCGCCCTGCAGGGCCTCGGCGGCGGCATGCTGCTGCCGCTCTCGCAGAACATCCTGGCGCGCGCGGCCGGCCCGAAGCTGATGGGCCGGGTCATGGGCATGGCCGCCGTCCCGGGCATGCTCTCGCCGGTGTTCGGCCCGCTGCTCGGCGGCCTGATCGTCGACCACCTCGACTGGTCCTGGCTGTTCTACGTCAACCTCCCGCTCGGCGCGGTCGCACTGGGCCTGGCGGCCAAGCTGCTGCCCCGCGACGAGTCCACCACCCGCGCCCCGCTGGACGTGCTGTCGGTGCTGCTGCTCTCGCCCGGCCTGGCCGTCCTCACCCTCGGCTTCCTGGACGCCGGCGGGCCGAGCGGCTTCTCCTCGACCCGCGCCGCGGGCGAACTCCTGGTCGGCGCCCTGATGCTGGGCGGCTTCGTGCTGCACGCGCTGCGCCGCCGCACCACCGCGCCGCTGGTCGACCTGCGGCTGCTGCGGCACCGCCCGGTGGCCGCCTCCGCGGCCACCTCCTTCCTGCTCGGCGCCTCGCTGTTCGGCGCGCTGTTCCTCTTCCCGCTGTACCAGCAGCTGCTGCGCGGCCAGGACGCCATGGCGGCCGGCCTGCTGCTCGCCCCGCAGGGCCTGGGCGCCGTGCTGATCGCCCCGCGGGCGGGCCGGCTCACCGACCGGTACGGCGCCGGCAAGGTGGTGCCGGTCGGCATGGTGCTGGCCCTGCTGGGCACCCTGCCGTACGCCTTCGTGGAGTCCGACACCTCCGAGGTGTGGCTCGGCGGCGTCCTGCTGGTGCGCGGCCTCGGGCTCGGCGCCACCTTCGTCCCGACCCTGGTCGCCGCCTACCACGGCCTCGACCGGGTGCGGATCCCCGACGCCACCAGCATCGTCAACATCTCGCAGCGGGTGGGCGGTTCGATCGGCACCGCGCTGCTCTCCCTGGTGCTGCAGCGCAGCTACCAGCAGCAGGCCGGGCCGGACGCCGTGGTGACCGAGGTGCGGGCCGGCACGCACGCCGCCGCGCAGCTGGTGCCCGCCTTCGGCAGCGCGTTCTGGTGGACGCTGGGCTTCAGCGCGCTGGCCCTGCTGCCGGCCCTGGCGCTGCCCAGGCGCCCCGCCGCCGGGACGGCCGCGCACCACTGACCCGGAACGCGGGCGCGCGGGTCGCGGT
>NZ_JBHUWH010000178.1:0-14385 GCF_042670125.1 Kitasatospora sp. NPDC057198
CGAAGACGGCGGCCGGGACGAGCAGCGCCACCAGCGGGATGCCGGTGAACAGCCAGCCGCCGGGCGCGCCGGCCGCGGCCAGCGCCAGCTGGGTGCGGCGCAGCCGGGCCATCCCGGGCGAGGCGGTGCCGGGCGCCCCGTACCAGAGGGTGTGCAGCCGGCCCTCCAGCGGGTTGTGCCGCTCCTCCTCGTCGACGGGCCGCCCGCGCAGGCCGGCGGCCAGCGCGACCAGTCCGCCGGCCAGCGCCAGCCCGCACAGCACGTACAGCAGCAGCATCAGCGCATCCCCCCGATCCGCAGCGCCAGCGGCGCGCCCCACGTCCCGTACGGGGAGCCGAGCAGGCCCGCGTCGAAGCCGGCCCGGCGCAGGTCGTCCAGGCAGTGCGGCGGGGTGACGGGCACGGCCCGGACCTCGCCGAGCTCCGGGCGCGGCCCGAAGACGGTGTTCAGCGCGGGGCGGCCGGACTCGCCGAGGCCGGCCACCTCCAGCACGTGCGAGACGAAGCGGTGCCGGCGGCCGCCGACCGCGGTCTCGTCGACCATGGCGACGTGCACGATGAAGTCGACGGCGTTGGCGGTGAGCCGGTAGGCCAGGGTGTCGGTCATGTGGGCGCCGTACTCGAGGCAGAGTTCGGCGATCCGGTCGACCACCATGTGCGGGCCGCGGGCGTGCAGGGTGCACATCGAGCCGCCCTCGCCGTTGGTCATCACCCGCAGCATCGGCACCACCTCGGCGGAGCGGACCTCGCCGACGATGATCCGCGACAGCGTCATCCGCAGCGCCGCCGGGATCAGCTCGCCGATCGTCAACTCGCCCGCCAGGCGCCCATCCACGCGTTCGCCGTTGCCCTCGCGGGCCTCCATCGGGACGACCTGCTTCAGGTGGCCCAGGGTGTGCAGCCACAGCTCGAACTCGGACTCCAGGGTGCCGACCCGCTCGTCCGGCGGGATCTCGGCGGCCATCGCGCGCAGCAGGCTGGTCTTGCCGACGCCCTGCGTGCCGGTGATCATCACGTTCTTCCGGGCCCGGATCGCGGCCGCCAGGAACGCCGCCAACGTGGTGTCCACGGTGCCGAGTTGGACGAGGTCGCTGAGCGTGGCGCTGGCCACCCGGTGCCGGCGGATCGCCACGTACGGGCGGGGCGTCACCTCGGTCATCGCCTGCAGGCGCATCCCGCCCTCCAGGCGCAGCGCCAGCATCGGGCTGGCGGTGGACAGGCTGCGCTCGCCGCCGCCGTGCTGGCGCGCCAAGTCCTGGAGCAGCTCGACCAGTTCCTCGTCGGTGTCGGCCACCGGCGGCACCTGCCGCAGCGGTTGGTGCACCCGCGAGATCCACACGTCGTCGCACCCGTTGATCAGGATGTTCTCGATCTCCGGGTCGTCCAGGTACGGCTGCAGCCGCCCGGCCCGGAACAGCAGGTCGTACACGGCCTCGGCAAGCACCCGGTCCTGCTCGCGGGTCGGCGGGATGCCATGGGTCTGCGCGTACGCGTCCGACCAGCGGGCCACCGCCTCCTCGATCAGCGCCCGCCCGCGCTGCCGCCGGGTCGCCCGGTCGGCCTCGCTCCCGGACGCCTGCGACAGCCGCGACAACTGCTGGTGCAGCTCCGCCGCGACCTGCCGCTTCAACTCCCGCGCCACCTGGGTGTCCACGGCCGGACGCGCCCCGACCGGCGGGAGCGCGGGCACCCCGGACGCCACCGGCCCGGTCCGCACCTGCGGCTCCGCCACCGGCGGCTTCCCCCAGGGCAGCCCCGCCGCGTCGGCCGAACCCCCCTGCACCACCTGTCCGTTCACCGGCTGCTGCGGGGGCAGCGGCCCCTGGTACGGGCTAGCGCGCACGCCACACCTCCTCCCCCTCCGAACCGTCCTGCCCCGGCTGCCCCGGCTGCCCCGGGAACGGCGCGGGCACCGGCGGCTGCGGCACCGCGGGCGGCGCTATGTGCGGCGCCGCGTACGAGATCTGCGGCGCCTCCGCCCGGACCGGCCACTCCCCGGTGAACTGCCCGCCCGCGACCGGCCCCGGCTGCTGGTACGACTGCTGCTGGTGCTGGTGCTGGTACGGCTGCTGCTGCTGGTGCTGGTACGGCTGCTGGTAGGACGGCCCGGCCGCCGGCCCCGGCACCGGCCCCGCCACGAACGGCGGCACCGGCCGCGGGGCCTGCTGCTGCGGCTGCTCCTGGACCGGCTGCTGGAGGAACTGCGGTGGCACGGGCTGCGGTGGCACGGGCTGGGGCTGCACAGGCTGGGGCTGCACGGGCTGCGGCGGCACCGGTTGCGGTACGGGCTGCGACGCGGGCTGCGGGCCGCCGAGGCGCCGGCGGCGGGCGGCGGTGGCGTCCTGGATCCGGTCGGCGGCGCTGCGCGCGGTGCGCATCAGCTCGGAGCGGATGAAGCGCCGGTCGGCGGTGTCGCCGCCGTCGGAGAGCACCCGGGCGGTGCGCGGCGCGTGGGTGAGCGCCCCGAACACGGGCAGCCGGAACTGCCGGGAGACCTCGTTCTCCGGGTAGGGGCCCTCGGTGACCAGCAGCAGGCCGAGCCCGTCCGAGCCGGTGCCGTGGGTGTCGAGGTCCTCGCGCAGCGCGGCGATCCGGGGCCGGGCGGCGGAGAGCCCGCGCAGCGTGGTGCGGACGGTCACCGCCACCACGTCGGCCCGCCGGGGCAGCACCGCCATCGCCCCGTTCGCCCCGGAGCGCCCCAGGTCGAGCAGCACGTCGTAGCCCTGCGGTTCGAGCGCCCGCAGGGCCTCGACCAGCGGCTCCCAGGTGTAGGCCAGGCCGGGGGCCTGGGTCGGGTCGGTGAGTCCGGGCAGCAGCAGCCGGTCGCCGGTGCCCTGCGGGGAGACGTCGAGCAGCTGCTCCCAGAGCGTCTCGGCGAGCAGCCCGCGCCGGTCCGCGACGGCCAGGTTGCGCAGCCCGTACACGGCCTCGACCCGGCCCTCCAGCGCCCCGGCCAGCACCGCGCCGCCGTCCGGGTCGCACTCGACCAGCAGCACCCGGCGGCCGGGGCCCAGCGGCCAGGACAGCAGCAGCGCGAGCGCACTGCTGGTGGCCCCCGGCGCGCCCGTCCCGCCGAGCACGGCCACCACGGCCATCAGGACCCCCCGGCGGTTCGGGGCGCCAGGATCACCTGGAACTTGCCGCCCGCCACCCAGAGCGCGAGCCGCGGCCCGTCCGCCGGGCCGACGGCGACGTCTATCACGGTGCTGCCGTCGGTGTCGGGCTTGCCCACCGCGGCCACCACCGCGGTCATCGTCTCGGGGGTGCGGGTGGTCGCGGCGTCGCCGCTGCCGCCGGGCGCGTTGACGATCAGGATCTGCAGGCCGGGCTGCAACCTGGTCGCGGGCAACTGGGAGCGCTTCGCGGAGACGCCGACGATCTGCTGCCCCGGCTGGGTCGCCGGATCGCTGGTCAGGTCGGACTTGACCAGCAGCGCCCCGCGCTTGAGGTCGGTGGTGGCCCGCAGCCCCACCGTCCGCTCGAGGTCCTGGGCGTCCAGCGGGTGCAGCACGGGATCACCGGCGATGTGCGCCACCACCAGGTCGTCCGAGCTGATCACCTGCCCCATCGGCACGTCCCGGGCCACCGCCAGCACCGCGATCCGCTGCCCGCTGCTGTTGTACAGCACCGCACCGCCCAGCCCGCCGGCCGCGATCAGCGCGGCCGCCATCGCCAGCACGGCGGGCCGCCGCCGCCGCGCGCCGAGTCGGCGCGGCGGGGTCGGCATGCTTCGGTTCTCCACCGCTCTGCGGCCTCTCACTCGTGATGGGACGTCAACTCTTCCACCACCCGCCCCCGGCGGGCCCGGTCAGTTCAGCACTTGGACCTCGTTGACCGGAACGCTCAGCACCGCTTCGGTGTAGGTCGGCCACCAGTCGAAATCGGTCATGTCGATGGCGGTGCCGTCGGTGCTCCGCGAGCTCACGTGCCACTTGAGCGTCACGCTGAGGCTGTACGCCTTGTCCTTCATCCGCGCCGAACTCGCGGTGAAGACCCGACTGCAGGTCGGCGTCCCCTGCGCGCTGAACGGGTTACCGGCGTCCTGGCAGGTGAACTGCTGGACCTGGTGGTCCCCGGCCGGGCCGTCGTCGACGTTCCAGACCACCTCGGCGAGGGTGACCGTGGTGGTCACCTTGAACCCCACGCCCTCCAGCGTCTCGCTCAACGGCCCCACGGTCTCCGGGTTCCGGTCGAACCACAGCCACACCGGCGAACCGACCACCGCGTCCCTCACGGGGGCGCTGTGCAGGACGGGCTCGGCGACGGTGATCTTCTTCAGCGCGTCGTAGGCCACCTGGGCGGGCGTCTTGGGCGGCTCGTTGGGGGCCTGAGCGAGGAAGACCTGGCCCGCGGCCTGGAAGTTGACCATGTCACCGGTCAGGTCGCACGCCTTCTGGTAGACGGCGCCGTCCTTGCTGGTGTGGCCGTCCCAGACCTCGTCCCCGTCCACCGGCTGCGGGTCGACCTTCGAGTAGTAGCAGCCCTCCGAGAACCAGCCCAGGTCGTCACGCCAGCAGGCCACCTCCTTGCCCTTCCAGGTGCAGGTGGCGGTCCCTCCGCCCCCGCTCCCGCCGGACGTCCCCCCTCCCGTGGTCGGGGTGCTTCCCGGTACGTGGTGCTCGGCGCAGATGGTGCGGTCGGCGCACGGCGCGGCGGGATCGTCGTCGGCGCTCGCCACCGGAACCACCGTGGCGGCCAATCCGAGCCCGATCAGTACACAAACAGCGGTTCGCCAGGCGGAGTTCAGCATGTCTTGCCCTCCTCGCGGGTGAACTCGGCGACCAGCCAGCGGTTTCCGTATTTCTTCATCACGACGGTGGCCGGATAACGCGACAGCCGCGGTTGCGGATCCCTGATCTTCTTGGTGGTGGCGTCCGCCTGGTGCCAGTCGGTCACGTCGAGGCAGTCGTCGATCGTGGCGGTGGGCGGATTCGCCTGCTGATCAAGGCTTTTGAGGACGGGTGAGGTGCGCGGCCGGCCGATCATGACGAGTTTGTTGTCGTGCAGTTGGGTGAGCGAGATCACGGTTTCGGTGAACGCCGCCCCGGTCGCGTACTGGCGGAGCGGGGTTCCGTCCGAATTCGATCGCCCGAAGACGTCCACCCGGGTGTTCCACCAGGCTTGATAGGCCGTCACCGCGTCGTTCCCCGCAAGCCCTTGGGCCCCTTCGTGGGGTGCCGGGCTGCCGGTCGGGGAGGTGTTGGCGCCGGTGGCGGAACTCGCCCGCGGAAGGCTTCCGGAGGGTGTTCCGAGCCGGTCCGCGGATCCCGCGCCGGAGGACGTGCAGGCTGTCAGCAGGAATGGCAGAAGCAACCCGCTGATCCCAACCGCCCCAGGGCGCACCAGAATTGAGCGCTGCCGCATAGCCCCACCTTGTTGCGGCCGGACCTGTAGTGGATCCGGACCGCGGATGTCGTCTGCCGTCCCCGGTGTCGTTCTTGGGTCGCTCGGAGGTCGATTCTTCGCCACCCCGCCCCGGCACGGCAACACCCGGGGCCTCCTGACCTTACGCGGAAGGCGGATCCGATGGGGCACTTTCTCGCCACAGAACCGCCAAGAGTTCATCGGAAAACGGCAATCCGGCGAGCGCACCCCTCACAGCAGCCCGATTGCGCATCAGGAGTCTTCCCCCGTCCCGCGGTACCAGGAGTCTGGCTTCTCCCGCATTGGCCGGTTCTCCCCAGCCCAACTGCCCTTCGACGGCGGGCTGGAGGTCGAGCGGACCGACGGCGGCGGGCGCGCCGGGCACGCCGTGTTCGAGGACCCGGCCGAGTGCCCAGCTGAACGAGCCTTCGGCGCCGGGCAGAACTCCGTCCCGGCCGCGCCGTCCCGCGCTCCAGCGGCCGATACGGCCCCAGAGCGGGACGCGCGAGTGGCCGAGCAGTTCGCCCGCGCCGTCCTCGCGCCGGAGGGCGGCCCAGGTGTCGCGGTCGGCGACGGCGTCGACGATCAGCAGGGTCTCCTCCTGGGCGCCGTGCACCATGGCGCTGGTGATCCAGTCCCAGGCGAGGCCGCGCCGGTAGGCGTTGTCGGGGGTGGAGCCGGCGGTGACCAGGGCGACCCGGCGGCCGCGCGGGTCGGCGACGAGTTGGCCGACCAGGCCGACCACCAGCCAGCGGGCGGGGCGCTGGGCGGCCTGCCGGACGGCGGTGAGCAGGGTGTTGGCGTCGGCGTCGGCCGGGGGGCTGGTGACGGTGCTGCCGCGGGTGCCGGCGTCGAAGGTGCGGCCGGGGAGGGCGTCGGCGAGGGTGTGGGCGCCGTCGGCGGCGCGGGCGGAGCCGCCGTGGCCGCGTTCGGGGCCGCCGTCGGCGCCGATCATCACGAGTTCGATGCCACCGCTCACCCGTACCGCCCCCTCCGCCTGCACTGCCGCCGACCCGCCGGGCCGGTCGGGCGTCCTGCCGCCGCGCCGTCCCGTCCTCGGGACGCCGCCGGAGGCCAAGGTATCGCCGCGGGGTGTCGGTGCGGGGCGGAATCGGCCCGATGAGCCCCAGCTCAGGGACCATGGGCCCTGTTCGGGGCCGGGTCGGCGGGGGCACCATCGTCGGTATGGACCGTGACGACCGGGTGGAGAACCTCAGCGAGGCCGAGTGCCTGCGGCTGCTCGGCACCGTGCCGCTGGGGCGGGTGGTGTACACCGAGCACGCGCTTCCGGCGGTGCTCCCGGTGGCTTTCCGGGTGGCGGCGGACGGCCGGCTGATCCTGGCCCTGCGCGCCGGCACCCGGGTGGCGCGGGCGCTGGACGGCACGGTGGCCGCGTTCCAGGTGGACGACTTCGACCGGGCGGGCCGCTGCGGCTGGAGCGTGCTGGTGCACGGCCGCGCCGAGGTGGTGCGCGACGCGGGCGAGCGCGCCGCGCTGCGCTCCGGCGGCCTGCGCCCGTGGATCCCGACCCCGGGGCCGGAGTACGTGGCGATCAGCCCGGAGCTGGTCACCGGCCGCCGCATCCCGCCGCCCCTCCCGTCCCTCCCGGAGACCGTTCCGGATCCCCTCCCGGAGACCCTTCCGCCGCCCCTCCCGGCGGCCGCGCCGGACGGCCCGTCCGGGGCCGCTCCCGCCCTGCCCGGCCTCCGTCGCGGCTGAGCCCCGGGCCGACCGGCCCGCTCGCGGCGCCCCCGCTGACATGTGACCGGCGAGTAGGCATACTCTGCGGGTCGGCCCCGCCCCGGGCCGTTCCTGCCCCGACGCACCTGTGGAGCGCACCGTGACGACCTTCGCCTCGCTCGCCGACCTGACCGCCGCGGTCGGCACCGAACTCGGCACCAGCGAGTGGCACACCGTGGACCAGGACCGGGTGAACCTGTTCGCGGAGGCGACCGGCGACCACCAGTGGATCCACGTCGACCCGGAGCGCGCCAAGGAGACGCCGTTCGGCGGGACGATCGTGCACGGCTACCTGACGCTCTCGCTGCTCCCGGTGCTCGCGAAGGAGTGCTACGCGGTGGAGAACGTCGCGATGGCCCTGAACTACGGTTCGGACAAGGTGCGCTTCCCGGCCCCGCTGCCGGTGGGCACGGCGGTGCGGGCGACGGCGGTGCTGGTCTCGGCGGACGAGGTGCCGGGCGGCGTGCAGGCCGTGGTCCGGTTCACCATCGCCAGCGAGGCGAGCGCCAAGCCGCACTGCGTCGCGGAGACCATCACCCGCTTCTACCCGGCCGCCTGACCCCTCCACCCGCTCCGGGCCGCCGCGCCCGCGCCTCCCACGACGGACCGTCCCGCACCCCGGGGCGGTCCGTTTCCGTTACCCCGCACGGACCGTCCCGCACCCCGGGGCAGTCCGTTTCCGTTACCCCGTACGGACCATCCGTGACACCCGTTCCGGCGCGTCGACGTCGTCCTGTCAGTGTTCATCCGTTTTCTGCCGGTAATGTCCGGCTCGAGGTGCGCCGTCCGGCGCCGGGGTTCCCGGCCGTCCGGGTGTCGCGCTCCGGCCCGCCGTCGACGCCGCGGGGCGCGCTGCGTCCCGCCGTCCGGTGCGCCGCCGTCCGGGTGTTCGACCGTGGAGGTACCGTGTCCCGCCCCGTCTCCTGGCTGTTCCGCGCCGGCGAGCTGGCCGCCGAAGCCGGGCTCGCCCTGCGCGACGCGAAGCGCTCGTACCGGACGCTCCCCCGGGAGACCTGGCAGCGGATGCGCACGGACGCGTTCGGCGCGGACCCGTCGGGCTGGCGCCTGCACCGGGTCCGCAACTCGCCGCACTTCGTGGACGGGTCGTTCCGCAACCCGGTGGCCACCCGCCGCCTCGCGTACGCGCACACGCCGCTGGCGCTGATGCGCACCAAGCTCGCCACCGACCCCAGCCGCCGTTCCCCGGCCGCGGCCGTCCCGGTGCACCGCCTGCTCCCGGTGGAGCTGGCCACCCCGCCCGCCTCCGGCCTGCGGCTGACCTGGCTGGGGCACGCAACCGTGCTGGCCGAGCTGGACGGCGTCCGGGTGCTGTTCGACCCGGTGTGGAGCGAGCGCTGCTCCCCGTTCGACTGGATCGGCCCCAAGCGCCTGCACCCGGTGCCGCTGCCGCTGGCCGAGCTCGGGCCGGTGGACGTGGTGGTGATCTCGCACGACCACTACGACCACCTGGACATGGCGACGGTGCGGGCGCTGGCCGCCGGGGACGCGGTGTTCGCGGTACCGCTGGGCGTCGGCGCGCACCTGGAGCACTGGGGGGTGTCGCCGCGCCGGATCGTCGACCTGGACTGGTGGGAGTCCGCCGAGCTGGACGGCCTGCGGCTGACCGCCACCCCGGCCCGGCACTACTGCTCGCGCGGGCCCCGGCCCAGCGGCAGGTTCCTGTGGGCCTCCTGGGTGGTGGAGGGCAAGCGGCAGCGGATCTTCCACAGCGGCGACAGCGGCTACTTCCCCGGGTTCGCCGAGATCGGCCGCCGCTTCGGGCCGTTCGACGCGACGATGATGCAGGTCGGCGCGTACTCCGAGCACTGGCCGGAGGTCCACCTGACGCCCGAGGAGGCCGTGCAGGCCCACCGGGACCTGGGCGGCGGCGTGCTGCTGCCGGTGCACTGGGCCACCTTCGACCTGGCCCCGCACCCGTGGGAGGAGCCCGCCGAGCGCACCGTCGCCGCCGCCCAGCACGCCGGGGTCACCCTCGCCCTGCCCCGTCCGGGCCGCCCCTTCGAGCCCGCCGACCCGCCCACCGCCTCCCCCTGGTGGCGCGCCGTCGCCGCGGCCCCGGCCGGCTCGGACCTCCTCCTTCCGCCCGGCCTGCCCGCCGTCCCGGACACCCCCGCCGCCCTCACCGCCTCCCCGGTCCGCCCCGACGCCCCGCTCGCCGGGGCCCGGCCCGCCGCCGAGCAGTCCCCGAACCAGGACGGCGAAGTCCCCCAGCGCTGAGCCGGCACCCCCTCCGGGGGCTCCCCACGGCCCCGTTCAGGACGGGGCGGACGCCAGGCGCAGGAAGTCGGCGGCCAGCTCGCGCGGCCGCAGCGCGCCCGGCTCCCGGCCGCTGAGGACCCAGAAGAAGACCGGCCCGACCAGCAGCGCGGTCGCCTGCGGCATCGGGACGGCCAGCGCGTCGCCGGGCAGGGCGCGGGCGATGACGGCGGCCGCGCCGGCGCCGATCGGGTCGGTGCCGCGCAGCAGGTCGCGGACGGCCGTGTCGTGCTGCGCCTCGCCGACCAGCGCCCGGTAGGCGGCGCCCGCGTCGGAGGTGGTGAGGAAGGCGACCAGGGCTTCGAGGTAGGCGGCGAGATCGGCGGCCGGGTCCGGCTGCGGGGGGACGTCGAGTTCGTGGCGGGCGTCGGTCGCGCTCGCCTCCAGCAGGATCTCGGCCTTGGTCGACCACCAGCGGTAGACGGTCTGCCGGGAGACGCCGGCGCGTTCGGCGATGCCCTTGATGGTGACCGCGCTGTAGCCCAGCTCCACCACGAGGTCGTCGACGGCGTGCAGGACGGCCGTCCTGGCCTCCTCGCTGCGCGGGCGCCCGACCTTGCCGTGCTCGCTGCCGCCCATGCCGCTCCCTCTCCCGGGTTCTCGCTCCGGCCATCGTACGTTACGAGACAGTATGCACACGATTGCGCCAACCACCGTGCCGGACGGCCGCGTTGGGGGCGCGGCGACCGTCCCGCCGGCCCGCTCCCGGCCCGCCCCCATTAATGGACGCGGTGCACCGTATCTGTTAGTTTCAGTGCACCGTGATCCGTAATTGCCGGCCGACGGCGCCGGCGCCATGCCCGCAGGGCAGGAAGGGGGACGCGCCATGCGCGTCTTCGTGACGGGTTCCACCGGCTGGATCGGTCCGGCCGCCGTGGACGGACGGCTCGCCTCCGGACACCGGGTCTCCGGCCCGGCCCGCTCCGAGCGGGCCGCGGCCGCGCGCTTCGGCGTGGTCGGCCACCTCTTCGGCCGAACCCCGACCGGCCCCAGCGGCCTCACCCGGACGCCGCTGCCCCGGCGGCCCACCGGCCCGACGCCGCCGGAGGACGTCCTCGGCGGCGCGCACCCCACCGACACCACCGACACCACCGACGGCCACGGCCGCGACGACCACGGAAGGACCGCATGACCACCACGCCCTCCGCCGCCGACGAGACCGCCGGCAGGACCACCAACAGGACCACCGACGAGACCACCGGCCGGGCCACCGGCAAGGCCACCGACCGGGCTGCCGCCACCGCGCCCCCGCCCGCCGGGGCCGCCGGCGTCCGGCGCGCCGAGACACTCGTGCTGGCCTGGGTTTCGGTCTGCACCGTCCTGGTCGTCGGCCTGGTGGCGGCGATCAACCTGGCGGTGCCGATGCTCGCCGCCGGCCCGCTGCACCCCAGTTCCGCGCAGTTGCTGTGGATCGTCGACGCCTACGTCCTGGTCTTCGCCTGCCTGGTCATACCGGGCGGCGCGGCGGGCGACCGCTTCGGCCGCAAGGGCGTGCTGCTCACCGGGCTGCTCGCCTTCGCCGCCGGGGCCGCGCTCACCGCCGCGGCGCCGAGCACGGGCGTGATGCTGGCCGGCCGGGTGGTCAGCGGCGTCGGGGCGGCCCTGGTGCTGCCCAACGGCGTCGGCGTGCTCGTCCACGCCACCCGCCCCGAGCGGCGCGGCCGGGCGCTGGCGCTGTGGGGCGCGGTGGCCGGGCTGGGCGGCCTGATCGGCAACCTGGGCGGCGGCGCACTGCTGTCGTCCGGCTCCTGGCGGCTGCTGTTCTGGGCCGTCGTCCCGCTCGCCCTGGTCTGCGCGCTGGGCGTCGCGCTCACCGTCCGCCGCAGCGGGCGCAGCCCCCGCTCGCTCGACCCGGCCGGTACGGCGCTGCTGGTACTCGCCACCGTGGCGCTGCTGGTGGGCGTCATCGAGGGGCCCGGCTCCGGCTGGACGAGCCCGCTGGTGGTCGGCGCCTTCGCGGCCGGCGCCCTGTTCTGGACGGCCTGGGTGCTGGTGGGGCTGCGCACCGCGCACCCGCTGCTCGACCCCCGGCTGTTCCGCATCCCGATGCTCAGCGCCGCGAGCCTGGGCATGTTCGTGATGTTCTTCGGCAGCTTCGCCCTGTTCTACCTCAACGCCTCGCTGCTCCAGTACGGGCACGGCTTCTCGCTGCCGCAGACCGGTGTCGCGATCCTCCCGCTGGTGCTGCCGATGATCGTCGGCGCCCGGTTCGCGCCGGCCCTGGCCGGGCGGATCGGCTTCGCGGCCACCCTGCTGGTCGCCTTCGGCTGCCTGGGCGGCGGCCTGTTCGGGCTGGCCTCGGCCGCGCACGCCGCCTATCCGCCGTACGCGCTCTGGCTGGTGGTGACCGGCACCGGTTTCGCCCTCGCGATGCCGGTCCTGACGGTCGAGCTGACCTCCTCGCTGCCCCCGCACCGGGCGGGGGTGGCCGGCGGACTGCAGTCCGCCACCCGCGAGTTGGGCAGCGCGGTGGGCGTCGCCGTCGCCGGCACCGTGCTGACCTCGGTCTTCGCCTCCGCCCTGCCCGCCGCCGCGCGCGGGCGGCACTCCGTCCCCGCCGCGCTGGCCGCGGCGCCGGCCGACCGGGCCGCCGTCCTGGACGCCTTCGTGACCGGGGCGGCCGGTGCGCTGCACGTCGCGGGCGCGGTCACGCTGGCCGCCGGCGCCGTCGTGGTCCTGGCCGCCCGGCGAGCCGGCCGCGGGCGCTGACCGGCCGCGCACCCACCGCCTCCACCGCATCCACCGCACGCACCGCACGCACCGACAAGGAGGCCCGGCCGTGCCGCGCCGTCTGCTCGACACCTTCCTGCTCCCCGCCACCGTCACCGCCAACGAGCCGCTCGGCCGCCGCTGGCGCGCCCTCACCCTCGAGGGGCCGCGGCTCGCGGGCCTGGCCGTCGTCCCCGGACAGCAGGTGCGCGTCCAGGTCGGCGCGGCGAACCCGCTGGTCGACCGCCTGGTCGGCACCCTGCGCACCTACTCGGTGTGGTCGTACGGGGGCGGGCGGATGGCGCTGCGGGTGCTGGACCACGGCGGCGGCCCCGGCGCCGCCTGGGGGCGCACCGCGCGGCCCGGCGACCGGGTGCGGCTGGGCCGGCCGGAGGGGCGCTTCGTCACCCGGCCCTCCGCGTACCACCTGTTCGCCGGCGAGGAGACCGCCTCCGCCGCCTTCGGTCCGATGCTGGCCGGGCTGGGGCCCGGGGTGCGGGTGGACGCCGTCGTCGAGGTCGACGGCGAGGACGACCGGCTGCCGATCCCGGGCGTGCGGTGGGTGCACCGGGACGGGCGCCCCGCGGCCGGGTCGGCGGGGCTGGTGGCGGCGGTCGCGGCGCTCGACCTGCCGCCGGCTCCCGGCACCGCCTACCTGGCCGGCGAGGTCGGCACCGTCCGGCTCGTCCGCGACCACCTGGTGCGCGAACGCGGCTGGGACCGGCGCGACGTGCTCACCAAGCCCTTCTGGGCGCCCGGCCGCACCGGTCTCGAATGACGCCACCGGCCCGGGGGCCTATCCGAGCAGCGCCGCCAGGTTCCCCGCCTCGGTGACCGTCCGGCTGCGCCCGCCTCCCGTCGCGGTCCGCGTCACCGCGGCAATCGCACCGCGCGCGCCCGTCTCGCGGGCCAGGTCGACCGCCGCGGCCAGGAGTTCCGCGGCGCCCCTGGGCACCGGCGCCTCCAGCAGGACGGGGAGCAGCGCGGCGAGGACGTCCCAGGCCGACCGGGGTGCTCCGGCGGTGGCGAGGTCGGTGAGGGTGAGGGCGAGGCGGTTGGCCTTGACCGCGCCGTCGCGGACGAGCGCGCCGGCCTCCCGGCCCAGGACGGCGGGGTCGAAGGCGCGTTGGGCGGCGAGCGAGAGCAGCGCGTCGACGGCGGCGGCCCGGCCCCGCTCGTGGTCCGCGCTGCAGGCGAGGGCCAGCAGCAGGTGGACGGCGGGGCCGCAGGGGCCGTCCGCCTCGGCGAGCAGCAGCGGCAGCCGGTCGTCGCCGAGCAGGGGGACGAGGCGGGCGGCGGTCTCCTCGCGGTGCCGGGGGAGGATCGCGGTGGCGCGTTCGTCGAGCAGCCAGGCCCGGCCCCGGTAGTGCTCATCGGCTTCCCGGCGCGGCCCGAGCAGCAGCCGGACCGCCTCCGGCAGCGGCGCCCCGTCCGCCACCGCGAGCATCTCCAACCGGTCGGCGTCCAACGCGGGCTGCTCGCAGTGCCGGCGGCGCCCCGCGCCCGGCTCCGTCCCGGGCGGTACGACGGTGCTCTCCCGCCGGGGCAGTCCACCGCCGCGCAGCCAGGCCGCCAGCCGGCGCCCGGCGGGCGAGGTCAGTGCCCCGGCGCCCTCGCCGCCGTCGCCGGCGGTGCGCAGCAGGGCCTGGGCGAAGTCCACCGGGCCGGGTTGCAGGCCGAGTTCCTCGTAGCGGGCCAGCCGGGACACCAACTCCCGGGCGTCCAGCGCGCCGTGGCGCCAGGTCGGGGTGGCCAGCAGGAACGGGACGGGGTCGGTGGCGAGCCGTCGGGCGGTCTCGTGCAGGCGGGCGGCGAGCACCGAGCCGAAGATGTTGTCGTACTGGTAGCGGTACTGGAGCAGCGGCGGCAGGTCCTCGGGGCGGGCGGTGCCGACGGCGATCCGGGCGAGAGCGTGCAGCGGTTCCCAGGTCTGCGGAAGCGGGGCGAGCGCCGCGCCGAGGGCGGCCCGGTCCTGCCAGGCGTGCCGGGTCAGGCCGTCGAGGAGGCGTTCGAAGGCCGCGCTCTCGTCAGCGGCGGCCAGCGCGGCGGCGAGTTCCTCGGCCAGTTCGGCGGGAGTGGCGAACGGTGTGGGCAGCGGCACCGGCCGGGGCGCCTCCGGCAGCCGGTCGGCGGCCGCCGCCGTAGGGTCCAACTCCACGGCCACGCCCAGCAGTTGGGCGGCCGCGGCGGCGTGCGCGGGGTCGAGCAGCAGCGCCGCCGCCCGCAGCTCCGCCAGCAACTCGCCTTCCAACGCCCGGACATGACGCTTGACGACCTTCAATGCCTGCCCCTGCAC
>NZ_JBHUWH010000179.1:0-14356 GCF_042670125.1 Kitasatospora sp. NPDC057198
GTGCTCCCGCCGGAGGCGTCGTCGTCCTCGCTCGATCTCCCCGGTCCCGTCCTGTCCGTGCCTGCCGGAGGGGTGGCCGTCCTGTGTTCCGCGTGCTCCTGCCGGAGGCGTCGTCGTCCTCGCTCGATCTCCCCGGTCCAGTCCTGTCCGTGCCTGCCGGAGGGGTGGCCGTCCTGTGTTCCGCGTGCTCCTGCCGGAGGCGTCGTCGTCCTCGCTCGATCTCCCCGGTCCCGTCCTGTCCGTGCCTGCCGGAGGGGTGGCCGTCCTGTGTTCCGCGTGTCCCTGCCGGAGGCGTCGTCGTCCTCGCGCCATCCCCCCCGATCCCGTCCCGCCCGCCCCCGCCGGAGGGGTCGCCCAGGTCGGAGGAAGGTGGGGTTCTTGGCATCAACTGGGGCTATCGGAACGGGAGTTGGTGTCGGCATCGGCGGAATCAGGACAAAGGCGGGGAGTTGCTTCCGGGGGCGGGCGCGGGGCCGCACCATGTGAGGACTCGTGCGGGGATTCCGGTGAGGGGAGCACACCGTGTCCGATCCTTCCGTTTCCAGATGTCCTTTCCTCGATCCGGCCGGGAGCGCCCTGCACGCGGAGGCGGCCGGGCTGCAGGAACGGGGGCCGGCGGTGTGGGTGGAGCTGCCGGGCGGGGTGCGGGCCTGGTCGGTGACCAGGTACGCGGTGATCCAGGCGTTGACGACCGACGCGCGGGTGTCGCGGGACCACCGCCTGCACTGGCCGGGGGCGGCGGAGGTGCCGGAGGGCTGGGTGCTGGGGCCGGTGGCGTTCCAGGACAGCTTCGTCAACCAGTACGGGGCGGAGCACCGCGCGTCGCGGGGCCGGCTCGGGCCGACCTTCCTGCCGCGCCGGGTGGAGCGGATGCGCCCGCAGGTGCAGGCGACGGCGGACCGGCTGGTGGGGGCGCTGGGCGCGCTCGGGCCGGGGGAGTCCGCGGACCTGCGGCTGGCGCTGTCGCGGCCGCTGACGCTGACGGTGATCTGCGACCTGTTCGGGGTGCCGGGGGAGTTGCGCGACCCGCTCTGCGAGGCGATCGACAGCGTGCTGGACTCCTCGCTCGGCGAGGAGGAGGCGCTCGCCGCCCAGGCCGAACTGCACGAGCGGCTCAGCGGGTTGCTGGCGCACAAGCGGGCCCGCCCGGCGCCGGACCTGACCAGTGACCTGCTGCTGTCCGACCGTCCGGGCGAAAAGCCGCTCTCCGACGAGGAGTTGATCGGCACCCTGTTCACGATGATCACCGGCGGGTTCGAGACGGCGGTCAACCTGATCACCAGCGCGGTGTTCGAACTGCTCACCCACCCCGAGGAGTTGGCGCGGGTACGGGCGGGCGGGACGGCCTGGGCGGACGTGATCGAGGAGACGCTGCGGGTCGAGGGCCCGGTGATGCACGTCCCGCTGCGGTACGCGGTCGAGGACATCGACCTCGGCGAGGGCGTGCTGATCCGCAAGGGGGACCCGATCATCATCGGGTTCGCCGCCGCCGGGCGGGACCCGCGGGTGCACCCGGACCGGCCGGAGGTCTTCGACCCGGCGCGCGCGGACAAGAGCCACCTCGCCTTCGGCTACGGCCCGCACTTCTGCGTGGGCGCGCCGCTGGCCCGACTGGAGACCGAGATCGCGCTGCGCACCCTGTTCGAGCGGCTGCCCGACCTGGCGCTGGCCGACCCCGGCCGGCCGCCCGCCCGGCTGCCCTCGATGATCGTCAACGGCCCGGCCGCCCTGGACGTGGTGCCCCACCCGACCACCGCCTGAACACCCCGGTTACGCCTCGGTAGGGCTCGGTAGGGTGGGCGGGGTCGATGGCGGATCCAGGAGGCGGTGTGCGGCAGTACCGGGCGATGGTGGCGGTGGGCGACTCGTTCACGGAGGGCATGTGCGACGAGGTGCTCCCCGACGGGCACTTCCGCGGCTGGGCGGACCGGGTCGCCGCCGCGCTGGCCGCCGAGGCCGGGGAGGCGGGCTTCCGGTACGCCAACCTGGCGGTGCGCGGCAAGCTGATCGGCCAGATCCGGGCCGAGCAGGTCGACCTGGCCGCGGCCACCGACGCCGACCTGGTGACGCTGGCGGGCGGCCTGAACGACGTGCTGCGTCCGGGCTGCGACGTCGCGCAGGTCGAGCGGCTGCTCGGCGAGAGCGTCCGCGCGCTGCTCGCCGAGGGCCGCACCGTGCTGCTGTTCACCTCCACCGACCCGACCCGCCGGATGGCCGGCAGCAGCCGCCTGCTGCCCGCCATCCTGCGGATGAAGGCGTACGTGGAGGGCCTGGTCCGCGAGCACCCGGACCGGGTGGTGCTGGTCGACCTGTTCCCGGCGCCGGTGTTCGACGACCGCCGGCTCTGGGCGGAGGACCGGCTGCACCTGTCCCCGGAGGGGCACCGCCGGGTCGCGCTGGCGGTGCTGGAGGCGCTCGGCCGCCCCTCGGCCGAGGACTGGCGGGCGCCGCTGACCGAGCCGGACACCCGCACCCGCACCCAGAAGGCCCGCGCGGACCTCCGCTGGCTGGGCACCCACGTCGGCCCGTGGATCGGCCGGCGCCTGCGCGGCCGCTCCTCCGGCGACGGCCGCCCGGCCAAGCGCCCGGCCCTGCGGTCGTACGGGGGCTGAGGCCGGGGCCGCCGCCGTACGGGGGCCGGGGGGCCGGGGGGCTGTGGGGCCGGGGGCCGGGGGGCCGTGGGGTCTAGCCGTCCAGCCGGACAGTGATGCCGACCGTGCCGCCCTTGCCCCGGCGCAGCCGGCTGCCGAGCAGGGTGAGCCGGCCGAGCAGCCCGTACTTGCGGGCGAGCAGCTGCCGGTAGTGCTCGGTGGTGGCGGCGTCGGCGATCTCGGCGTGCGCGGGCAGCGGCTGGCCGCTCGGGTTGCCGCGCACGTCGCACGGCCCGACCAGGACGTCGGCGCGGCGCCGGATCCGCTTGACCTTCCAGGAGTCCGCGGCGGTCCACGCGCCGAGGGTGTCGCCGTCCCGGACCACCCAGACGGGGGTGGGGACGGCGCTGCCGTCCTTCTTGTAGCTGGTGATCAGCAGGTACTTGCCGGCGGCGAGCCGGTCCAGCGCGGTGTCGGCCATTGGGGGAGTCTACGTCCCCCCGGCACCGCGCCTGACGCCGTGTCAGCCCGCCGGGACGGGGTCCGGGTCCGGGTCGGTGCGCGGGTCGCCGGGCGCGTCGCCGGGTGTGTCGCCGGGCGTGTCGGGCGCGTCCGCGGTCGGGCGGGGCGCGGGCACCGGCGAGACGGTGGCCCGCCACAGCCGGGCCGCGGACCAGACGGTGGCGGCCAGCAGCAGCCCGTTGCGCAGCAGGATGACCAGGGTCGGCCGCCAGCCGCCGACCAGCATCGTGTCGAAGAACAGCGGGTAGTCGACGGTGGTGACGCCGACCGCGGGCAGCAGCAGGAACACCACCGGCCGCTGCGTGGTGCTCTCCACGGTGAGGCAGACCGCGGCCAGGCCGATCAGCCAGACCAGGTACTGCGGGGAGATCACCCGGCTGGTGACGGTGAACAGCAGCACGGCGCTCAGCGCCGCGTCGTACGGGGTGGCGGCCGTCCAGCGGCGGGCCCGCACCCGCCACAGCAGCAGCCAGGCGAAGGCGGCGACGGTCAGCAGCAGCGACAGCTGTGAGATCCGGTGCACGTACCGGCCGAGGAACTCGAACGAGCCGTAGTGCTGCTCGACCCGGCCGTCCCAGCCGAACTGCCGGGCGACCTGGAGGACGCTGCCGCCCAGCGACTCGATCTCCACGCCCCGGCCGCGCTGGGCGTGCAGGAAGTCGAAGGCGTGGTCGAAGAGGAGGGCGAGGGCCAGCAGCAGGGCGAGCGCCGAGACGGCGGCGGCGGTCCACGCCTGCCGGGTGGTGCGGCCGCGCGGGGTGCCCAGCAGGGTCAGCGCCGGCCAGACCTTCACCAGCGCGCCGATCCCGGCGAGCACCCCGGCGAGCTTCGGCCGGGCCGGGACGAGCAGCAGCGCGCCGACCGCGAGCGCGGTGGCGGGCAGGTCGTAGCGGCCGTACGGCAGGCTGAGCAGCAGCGGAAGGGCCAGCGCCCAGGCCCAGGCGCCCCAGCGGGAGCGGCCCCGGCCGCGTCCGGCGGCCAGCAGCGCGACCTGCACGGCGGCGTCGGTCGCCAGCATCAGCAGCACGAACGCCTGCAGGTAGTCGAGGAAGGGCAGCGTGCCCGGGGCGAGCATCGGCAGCGCCGCGCCGGGCGGGTACTGCCAGGTGACGTCGTCGACCGGGAAGCTGCCGGTGCGCAGGACCCGGTACCAGCCCTGGTACAGCTGCTGCACCTCGACGGGCTGCTCGGTCCGGCCGGAGCGGATCAGCCCGACCATCAGCACCCGGCTGGCGATCCAGTACGCGGCCAGGGCGAGCGCCTCGCGGGGCCAGGTGGCGGGGCGGTGCCAGCGGACCGGCCGGTCGGACGTCCGGGCGGCCGGGGCGGGGGCCTGCGCCACCATGTCCTCCTGTGCGCTCTGGCGAGGTCGCCGACGGCGCCTCGGATGCGGTGACAAAACAGCGGTCCACCTCTCATATCAGACAATCCGGTCGGTCCTCGGGCCGCCCGTCGCGTGTCCCGGGACGTCCCCGGAAAGCGCCACGCCCCCGGCCGCCACCCGGAGCACCCCGTCCGCGTCAGCCGGACCTGCCAGAATGCACGGGCGACACCGCAACCGTCAGAAGGGGTGACCGGCACCGTGACCATGCCCGTCGAACGCAAGATCGCCGAGGAGCTCGGCGTCCGCGAGAACCAGGTGCAGGCCGCCGTCGGCCTGCTCGACGGCGGTGCGACCGTGCCCTTCATCGCCCGGTACCGCAAGGAGGCCACCGGCGCCCTCGACGACACCCAGCTGCGCACCCTGGAGGAGCGGCTGCGGTACCTGCGCGAGCTGGAGGAACGCCGCACCGCCGTCCTGGAGTCGATCGAGGCCCAGGGCAGGCTGGACGACGCGCTGCGCGCGCAGATCCTCGCCGCCGACTCCAAGGCCCGACTGGAGGACATCTACCTCCCGTACAAGCCCAAGCGGCGCACCAAGGCGCAGATCGCCCGCGAGGCCGGCCTCGAACCGCTCGCCGACACCCTGCTCGCCGACCCCTCCCAGGACCCGGCCGCGCTCGCCGCGACGTACCTGAACGAGCAGGTCGCCGACGCGCCCGCCGCCCTGGAGGGCGCCCGCGCCATCCTGGTCGAGCGCTTCGGCGAGGACGCCGACCTGGTCGGCTCGCTGCGCGAGCGGATGTGGACGCGCGGCCGGCTGGTCGCGAAGGTCCGTGACGGCAAGGAGCAGGACGGCGCCAAGTTCGCCGACTACTTCGACTTCGCCGAGCCCTACACCAAGCTGCCCTCGCACCGGATCCTGGCCATGCTGCGCGGCGAGAAGGAGGAGGTCCTCGACCTCGAACTCTCCCCGTACGACGGCGAGCAGGAGGCCGACCTGCCCGGCGCGAGCGACTACGAGCAGCGGATCGCCGCCCGCTTCGGCATCGCCGACCGCGGCCGCCCCGCCGACAAGTGGCTCACCGACACCGTCCGCTGGGCCTGGCGCACCCGGGTGCTCGTCCGGCTCGGCATCGACCTGCGCACCCGGCTGCGCGCCGAGGCCGAGGACGAGGCCGTCCGGGTCTTCGCCGCCAACCTGCGCGACCTGCTGCTCGCCGCCCCCGCCGGGACGCGCGCCACCATGGGCCTCGACCCGGGCTTCCGCACCGGCGTCAAGGTCGCGATCGTGGACGCCACCGGCAAGGTCGTCGCGCACGAGACGATCTACCCGCACCAGCCCGCCAACAAGTGGGACGCCGCGCTCGGCACGCTGGCCCGGCTGGCCCGCGAACACAAGGTGGACCTGGTCGCGATCGGCAACGGCACCGCCTCCCGGGAGACCGACCGGCTCGCCGCCGACCTGATCGCCCGCCACCCCGAGCTGTCCCTCACCAAGGTGATGGTCAGCGAGGCCGGCGCCTCCGTCTACTCCGCCTCCGCGTTCGCCGCCCAGGAGCTGCCCGGCCTCGACGTGTCGATCCGCGGCGCCGTCTCGATCGCCCGCCGCCTCCAGGACCCGCTGGCCGAACTCGTGAAGATCGACCCCAAGTCGATCGGCGTCGGCCAGTACCAGCACGACCTGAGCGAGCTCAAGCTCTCCCGCTCGCTGGACGCCGTGGTCGAGGACTGCGTCAACGCCGTCGGCGTCGACGTCAACACCGCCTCCGCGCCGCTGCTCACCCGGGTCTCCGGCATCACCGGCACCCTCGCCGACAACATCGTCGCCCACCGGGACGCCAACGGGCCGTTCCGCACCCGCAAGGCGCTCAAGGACGTCGCCCGGCTCGGCCCCAAGGCGTTCGAGCAGTGCGCGGGCTTCCTGCGGATCCCCGACGGCGACGACCCGCTGGACGCCTCGGCCGTCCACCCCGAGGCGTACCCGGTGGTGCGCCGGATCCTCGCCGCCACCGGCGGGCAGCTGCGCGAACTGATCGGCAACGGCCCGGCGCTGCGCGCGCTGCGCCCCGGCGACTTCGCCGACGACACCTTCGGCGTGCCGACCGTCACCGACATCCTCGGCGAGCTCGACAAGCCCGGCCGCGACCCGCGGCCCGCCTTCCAGACCGCCACCTTCAAGGAGGGCGTCGAGAAGATCTCCGACCTGGAGGTCGGCATGGTCCTGGAGGGCGTGGTCACCAACGTCGCCGCGTTCGGCGCCTTCGTCGACATCGGCGTCCACCAGGACGGCCTGGTGCACGTCTCCGCGCTGTCCAGGAACTTCGTCAAGGACCCGCGCGAGGTGGTCAAGCCCGGCGACATCGTCCGCGCCAAGGTCACCAGCGTGGACGTCCCGCGCAAGCGGATCGGCCTCACGCTGCGCCTCGACGACGACACCGCGCCCGGCTCCGGCAGCGGCGGTGGTGGCGGCAACCGCCGCGAGCAGTCCCCCCGCCGGGACTCCCGCCCGCCGCGCCAGGACCGCCGCCCCAGCAGCGCCCCGCCCGCCCCCGCCAACTCGGCCATGGCCGACGCCCTCCGCCGCGCCGGCCTGGGCAAGTAGCGCCGCTGATCCGGTGGTCGGGCCCCGGAGGGCTCGGCCGCCGGGTCAGCCGGTGCGGGACTCGACGGCGAGGGCGACGAGTTCGGGCCACCAGGGTTCGCGGTGGTGGGCGAGCAGCCGCTGGGCCTCCTCGGGGGTGACGGGGCGGACTTCGACGACCTGCTCGCCGTCGTCGGGGTTGGTGGGGACGGAGTCGACCAGGACGTCCGCCCAGCCCCAGAGCCACGCCTTGACGGGGTGCGGCTGCCAGGGGCGGTAGGGGACGGTGCCCTCGCTGACGGCGAGGTGGTGGCCGATCCAGGTCGGCGGGCCGAGCAGCCGGGCGCCGGCCTCCTCGCGCAGTTCGCGCTCCAGGCAGGACTCCACGCTCTCGGCGGCCTCCCGGGTGCCGCCGGGCAGGAACCAGTGGCCGCGGACGTCCCGGCACAGGACGACCCGGCCCTCGGCGAAGCCGACCAGGTGGACGTTGGTGACCAGCTCGTCCGGTGGCAGGTCGGCGCTGAACTGGGCGTCGATGCCGCCCCACTCCCAGCGCTGCGGTGCGTGCAGGGCCGGGTACCTGGCCGCCAGTCCGGTGCTGTCGCTTGCTCTGCGTGTGGTGTCCGTCATTGATCGATCGTAGTCCTGGGTGCTCCCGAACGGACCCGGATGGTCAACAAAGCGGACGAAACGTCACCCTCCCGTGGCGGCCCGTCAATCCGGCGCGCCGGTCGTTCACCTGACGGAGCGACATGGACGGGCGATCACTCCGGTACGACCGTCACCGCCCCGGCGGCGGACCGGACTTCGGCGTCCGGGTGCTCGCGCAGCGCGACCAGCAGCGTCAGCCAGCGGCCCGTCCAGACGCAGCGGGTGCCCAGCGCCTCGGTGAGGGCGACGGCCAGCAGCCCGAGCACCGGGCCGCGGCCGGGCAGCAGCGCCAGCAGTGCGTCCGGGGCGGTGGTGTTGACGGCCATCGGCACCTGCCCGGCGCCCGCCATGATCCCGGTCAGCTCCCCGAGCGTCCCGGTCGACAGCAGCGGGTGTTCGGCCAGGGCGTCGGCCAGCCGGGCGAAGCCGGCCCCGAACCCCGGCCCGGTCGGGCTCGCCATCCGGGCCAGCAGGGCCGCCCGGACGTCCAGCAACTCCTCGTGCGGGCGCAGCAGTTCGGCCAGCTCGAGCCGCACCTCCCGGGAGCGCGGCGCGTACGCGGGGAGCATGGTCAGCACCTCGATCCGCTGCCGGAGCGGGAGGTCCCGGGGGCGGGCGGGGCGGGGGTCGTCGGGCCCGGCGGCCAGCAGCGCGGCCAGTGCCCGGTGGAGCAGGCTGCCCGGCGCGGCCCCGCCGACCGGATGGGCCGCCTCGGAGACGGCCAGCTCGCACAGCACCCGGGCCGCCGTCCCCCAGGTGGTCCGGTTGCCCGGGTCGGCGACCAGGCCGGGCAGCACCCCGGCGGCCTCCGGCGCGTACCGGGCCCAGTACGACAGCGACGTGACCGCCGCCCGGGCGCTCTCCCCGTCCGGGCCCGGCCGGGCGGCGACCCCGGCCACCAGCAGGGCGTACCGGGCCCGGTGGCGCTGCGGCATCCGGGCCGGAAACTGCCCGGTCACGGCCAGACGCAACTGCGGTTCGGGCGCGGCGGCGGCCTCGGCCAGCAGCGCCCACCCCGCTTCGCCGCCCAGCAGGTGCGGGGCGCAGGCCGTCACGGCAGCCCGGACGTCGGGGTGCTGCCCCGGCGCCCGGAAGGCCGCGGTGAGCACCTCGGCGGCCCGCGCAGGCGGCAGCAGCGCCGCGGCCAGCCGGACCGCCTCCTTGCGCGAGGTGACCTTCGCCCCCGTGGTGCGCACCGCCAACTCGGCCAGCAGCGGCGCCAGTTGCTCCGGCTCGGTGTACCGGGCGGCCCGCCCGGCGGCGTACACCGCGTCCTTCGCCCGGTCGCCCCCGGCGTGCGCCAGCAGTTCGGGCAGCACGGCGGCCGGGTCGGACGTCCGGGGCAGCGCGGTCAGCGCGGCGGCGGCGACCAGCGGGTCCGGGTCGTCGAGGCGGCGGCGCGGCACGGCGGCGCCGGTGCCGGGCAGCCGGGCGGCCTGCAGCAGGGCGCGCCGCCGCTCCGGGCCGCGCGACCCGTCGGCGAGGGCCTGCGCCAGCAGTTCGGCGGCCCGCTCCACCTGGTACGGCGCCCAGCGGTCGGGGCGGCGGGCCGGCGGCAGCGGGCGCGCGGCGCCGGGGCGCAGAAAGCGCCCGGTGGGCGGCTGCTGGGCCAGCAGCGCGTCCAGCAGGTCGGTACGGGCCTCGGCCAGGTGCTCCTGCACGGGCGGGAAGAACACCGCCGACGGGTCACGGGCGAGCACGGCCAGCACCTTGCGGGTGCGCCCGGGGCGGGGCAGCAGCCACAGGGCCAGCGCCGTGGTGTCGGCCCCCTCCCGGGCGTCCGGCGCCAGGGACTCCAGCGCGGCCCGGCCCAGCCGCTCGTCGAGTTCCGGCAGCCGGGTGGCGGCCTGCCCGGACAGGGCCCGGACCAGCGCGAACAGCGTTCGGTGGCGGCCCTGTCCGGCCTCCGCGTCCAGTTGCGGGCGCAGCGCCTCCAACAGGTGCCGCTCCTGGCCGCGGCGCAGCCGTCCGCCGAACGGAGGCAGCGGGTACCCGTCGTCGTGGGCGGCGAGCCGTTCGACGGTCCGCAGCGCGAAGGCGGGCAACTCCTTCTGCTCGCAGTCGGGTTCGGCGTCCGCCGGGTGGGCGGACAGCACGGACAGCGCCAGCGCGGCCAGCGCGGCGCGGGTGGCGGGGGAGCCGTCGCGGGCGCCCAGGGCGGCGGCGGCCAGGGCGGTGAGCACCCCGGCGTCGGCGTCCGTGAAGCGGGCGGCCGGGAACTCGGCCAGCGCGGCCAGCGCGGCCTGCCGGACCGGGTCCTGCTCGTTGCGTACCCGGCCCAGGTCGGCCAGCAGCCCGGCGGGCGCCCGCGGATCGGGGTCGGCGGCGGCCGCCCGGACCAGCTGCCGCCAGGCTTCGGCGCGCTCGGCGGCCTGCGGCAGCCCGGTGCGCTCCAGCAGCGCCGCCCGCGCCTCGGCGGGCGGCAGCATCGCGGTGACCGACACCAGCCGGCCCTCGGTCAGGCCCGCGGCGGCCCGCTCCCCGAGCAGCCGGCGGGCCTCCCGGTGGCGGCGTTCGTGCGGCAGCAGCCACAGCACCTCCCCGGTCAGCCAGTCGCCCTCCAGCGGCCGCCCTTCGGTGACGGCGTCCAGGAACGCGGCACGCCGGGACGGCGGGACGGCCCGCAGCAGCGGCGCGAACAGCTCCGGGTGCGGCAGCCAACGGCGGCCCAGGACGGGCAGCGACGGAGGGTCCCGCCGGACGAGCCGGCACAGCGCGGTACGGCTGGGCGCCCGCGACCAGCGCCGGACCGGACGTTCCGGCGCGGCCAGCAGGGCGGCGGCCCGTTCGGCGTCCACCGCCAGCAGGTGCCCGAACCCGTCGTGCACCCAGGACGGGAGGCTCCGGTCGGGGTAGTGCTCCAGCAGGTCGAGCAGCCGGGCCGGGCGCAGCGGCAGCACGGACACCAGCGGCACCGTGAACTCGTCCCAGCGGTCGGCGGACGGGCCGGTTGTTCCGGCTGCTCCCGCTGTTTCAGCTGCTCCGGCTGTTCCGGCTGTTCCGGTTGCTTCGGTTGCTTCGGTTGCTCCGCTGGCGAGTTCGCGTTCGAGGTGGTCGAGCACCGTGTCGGGGTGCCGGGCGCTCAGTTCGTACCAGTCGCCCTCCAGCACGGCCAGGCCCGGCAGTTCGGCGGCCACCACCTCGGGCGGGCAGGCCGGCAGCAGCGCCGCCACCTCCGCGTCGCCCCCGAGCTCCCGGGCCACCGGCAGCACCCGGGCGGCGAGTTCGGCGTGCCGCCCGTGCAGCAGCGCCCTGCGCAGCTCCTTCCGGACGGCGTACGGCGCCCGCGCGTACGCGTCCGGCACCGCCGCCGCCAGCCCCGGCACCGTCCGCAGCGCGGCGATCGCCCGGCCGCGCACCACCCGGTCCGGGTCGGTCAGCCAGGCGCCGAGCGGCTCGGCCCGGCCGGTGAGCGCCGCGGCGAACGCGGCCAGCCGCCGCCCGTACCAGCCGCGCGCCGCCAGCTCGTCGACCAGCTCGTCGACCAGCGCGCCGGTCGCGTCGGGCGCCCCGGCGTGCGCGCCCCGCACGGCGCGGGCGAACCGGGCCTCGCGGTCGCGGTGCGGCAGGGCGTCCAACTCGGCGAGCAGGGCGGTGACGTCGGTGTTGGGCATGCGTTCATTCTGGTCGGCGGGGCAAACGGTATTCGGGCGGGCGGCCGTCCGGGGCGGACGGGGCGGGTGCGTCCGGGGGCTTCTGCGCTTCGCTACCGAACAGGGACCGGGCCGTTGCCGAGCTGTCGCGGGGATCGGCTAGAGTCCGCGAAGAAGTATGAGAACGGTATGAGAACGGTATTAGAGGAGAATCCGGCACCGCCTGCCCGCCGAAGTCGTTGGCAGCCCGACTGAAGCCCACAGCAGCCCGACCGAAGCCCCGACCGAAGCCGTTCGAAGCCCGGCCGAAGCCCGTCCGGCCCGGAGAACCACCGGACCCGACACCACCCGGGCGCGGAGACACCGCGCCGGGACGTTCCCCAGGGGGAGAAAAACCACATGCTCAAGACCGGACGCACGTTCCTCGCCGCCACCGCCGTCGTGCTCGCCCTGACCGCGACCGGCTGCGCCAGCAAGGGCTCCGACAACAACGGCTCCGCGGTGTCCGACAACAAGGGCGGCAACTCGGGCACCAACAAGTCCGGCGCGCTGGGTGACACCATGGACGCCGCCGCGATGCTCAAGCTGGTCGGCGAGAAGACCACCGCGGCCAAGTCCGCCAAGGTCGAGATCACCAACGACAGCGCCAACATGCAGGTCACCATGAAGGGCGCCATCTCCTGGGAGAGCGGCCTCCAGGGCGAGATGAGCGGCAAGACGGGCGGCGAGGCGGGCAAGACGCTCGCCGAGGCCGGCAGCGACGGCACCATGACGATCCGCTACCTCAGCGACGCGATGTACGTGAACATGGGCGACGCGATGGCCAGCCAGCTCGGCGGCGCCCACTGGATCAAGTACGGCTACGACGACCTCGCCAAGGTGATGGGCGCGGCCGGCGACACCCTCAAGAACCAGCTGCAGAACGCCGACCCGGTCTCCTCGGTGCGCGCCCTGATCGCCTCCGGCAAGGTCGCCAAGAGCGGCACCGACACGGTCAACGGCGCCCAGGCCACCAAGTACGCCGGTGACCTCACCGTGGCCGACCTCACCAGCGCCAGCACCAAGGACATCACCCAGGACCAGATCGACGCCCTGCAGAAGCAGCTCGACGCCGCCGGGATCAGCACCGAGCACATCGAGATCTGGATCAACGCCGACAACCTGCTGGTGAAGAAGGTCGAGCAGTTCGACAGCAAGAACGGCCCGGTCACCTCGACGGCCGTCTACAGCGACTACGGCACCAAGGTCGCCCCCACCGAGCCGAAGTCCAGCGACACCATCGACTTCGCCGACCTGATGAACGGCGACCAGGCCGGTTCCTGACCGTCCGGTACCGGGGGACGAACCAGCCCGGCCGATCGCGCTTACTGACTGTGGGGGAGCGCGACGGCCGGGCCGTGTGGGGGTTGGTTCTCAACTGCCGCCCCGGAAGGCGTTTTTCCAACATCGTGCGCGGAGCGGCCGGACCGTTCCGTGCACCCAAAATGCCCGGCCGGCCGAAGCCCGTCAAGCGTTCCCCACCCACTTGAGCTGCCCTTAAGGCTCCCTTCGCCGACAGCACTGGTGCCGCCCCGCCGCCACCGGAACCGGGCCCGGAGACTCCCGTCCCGCCCACCACCCCGTCCGCTGGACCGTCCTGATGCACCTGACCCGCCTGACCTGGCTGACCCGCCTGGTGCCACCGCCCGCCGTGCCCGTCGACGCCGCCGGGGACTGGGGCGTCCCCGAGGCCGCGCTCGGCGTCCGGTTGCCCGAGGACTACCGGCGGCTGGTCGAGACCTACGGCTGGGGGGAGTTCTGCGACTACCTCTACCTGCACACCCCCTTCGGCAGCAGCCCGCACAACCGCGTCGAGTGGCAGCGCGGGCCCCTCGGCCGCGACCTGCTGGTCTGGGGCGCCACCATGGACGCCGACCGGCTCTGCTGGCTCACCGACGGGGAGCCGCGGAGCTGGGCCGTCGTGGTGTGGGGGCAGGACGGCGAGTATGAGACCTTCGCCGCCGACGCGACCGGCTTCCTCGCGGACTGGACGGCCGGACGCACCGGTTCCCGGATCCTCAGCGACATGGAACCCGACCTTGCCCCGTGGTTCACCCCCTCCCGCCCGCGCGTCCACCGCTGCCTGCGCCTGACCGAGGGCCCCCTCGACCTCCCCGCCCGCCTGCACGTGCTCCGCGAAGCCCTCGCCCCCACCGTCGACCGCGGCCGCTGGCACTCCGAGCGGGGCGACGACGGGCAGGAGCACTTCGCCACCACCGACACCGACTGGCTGCTCACCTACGACCTCGCCCGCCCCCACCAGATCCGCGTCGCCTTCCCGCCCGAGGACAGCGAACCGGTTCGGCGGCGCCTCCTCGACGCCGTACGCCTGATGGGCTGCGAGGTCCGCCAACTCACCACCGGCACCGGGATCCCTCTGCCGAGCTGGGACGCGGCAGCCGACGACGGCGGGGCGTGAGGGCGCGCGGAGCCTCACGGGGCGGGCGGGAGAACCTCGATGATCTCGGTGGTGCCCGGGAGGGACTCGAACGCGTGCATCTCCACCGCTTCGCCGGGCCGCGGGTGCCGCCACCGCTCGGGCCGCAGGAGTGCGAGGCGGACATCGACGCTCTCCCCGGGCCCGCCACCCGCACCAGCGCCGGCTGTGGTCGAGGTCCATCCGCCGGGCGATCTCGACCAGCAGCTCCCAGAACGGCCGGTCGGCCGAGGACGTTCGCCAGGAGATCGGTTACGGGGATTGGGAGTTGGCGCCCGACGCGTTGGTCGAGATCTGCGACGCCCGTCCCGCCTCCGCGGTCTTCTGCCCCGTCGCACCCGCGGGCAGCAGATCGACGGCCCGTTGCAGCAGGGCCGGTACGTCATCCACGCGCGGGACCCTTGCCCGGCCCCGGCCCGCTGTCACCGATGTCTCGCCCCGGCCGTCTCAACTTCTCTGCGGTGCAGGGTCGGTGTGGATTTCGCTCCAGACGGTCTCGCGGGTGGTGCCGTTGTTGCGGGAGGGCGGGGAGGAGGTGTGGCCCCAGCGGTCGCCGAGGGCGAGGGCGTTCAGGACGGCCCGGTGGTCGCCGGTGTCGTCGCCGGTCCCGTCGTGGGGG
>NZ_JBHUWH010000180.1:0-14240 GCF_042670125.1 Kitasatospora sp. NPDC057198
CCATGGCGCCCCACCGACCCCGCACCACGCCCCGCAGGCCCGGCGGCACCCGCGCCGCGCCGCCGCACTCCGCGGACCCGCCTCCCCGCACGTCCGCGAGCCCCTCGCCGCCCACCCCGGAACCACCCCACCCGCTCGGTGCACCGGCGGGGCGGCGAGGCCGGACACCCGATAACCCCTCGCGCCCCGGCCGCCCCGGCGCCTACTCTCCGGCCCAGGACCGCCACCGGGGGAGAACCGCACCGTGCCGATGCACCGCACCGTCCGCGCCGTCAACGACCTGACCGCCCGTTGGGGCCGCGCCGCCCCGGCCACCGGACGGAACACCGCCCTCAGCGCCCCCGGCGTCTGGGCCCCGCTCGCCCTGCTCGCCGCGGGCGCCGCCGGCCCCGCCGCCCGCGAACTCGCCGAGGCGCTCGGCGTCCCGATCGACCGGGCCGCCGCCTCGGGCCGCGACCTGCTCGCCACCCTCGACCGGACGCCCGGCGTCAGCGCCGCCCTCGGCCTGTGGACCGCCGACCGCCTCCCGCTCGAACCGGCCTGGACCGCCGCCCTGCCCCCGCACACCCACGGCCGGCTCACCGGCGCCCCGGACGCCGACCGGGCCGCGCTCGACCGCTGGGCCGCCGACCGGACGGACGGGGCCGTCCCCCGGATGCCCGCCGTGCTCACCCCGGACACCGAACTCCTGCTGGCCGGTGCGCTCACCGTCCGCACCGACTGGATCCGCCGCTTCGAATCCGGCCCCCACCGGCCGGAGACCGGCCCCTGGCAGGACCGCGACCTCGCCGGACTGTGGCGGCACACCGGACTGCTCGACCGGGTCGGCGTCGCCGACACCGCCGCCGGGCCGCTCACCGTGCTCAAACTGCTGGGCCGGCGCGGCGTCGACGTCCACCTCTGCCTCGGCGCGGAGGACGCCGACCCCGGCGCCGTCCTGGCCGCCGCCGTCGGCACCGCCGCGCACCCCCGCACGGTGCGCCCCGGCACCGAACTCCCCGACGGCGAACCCGGCCCCGGCCTGGAGGCCCGCTGGGTGCGCAGCTACTCCCGCGAGCCCGAACTCTTCGTCTGCACCGTCGAGTTCGACCTCGCCGACGACCACGACCTGCTGGAACGGGCCGAGCTGTTCGGCCTGCGCACCGCCTCCGACCTCAGAAGCGGCCACTTCCCCGGCGTCAGCACCGAGCCGCTGGGGATCGGGTCCGCCCGGCAGACCACCACCGCGGTCTTCGGCCCGCGCGGCTTCCGCGCCGCCTCGGTCACCGCCTTCGGAGCCGCCGGCGGCGGCATCGCCGCACCGCCCCCGTACCGGGTCCGGCACCTCGACGCCCGCTTCGAGCGCCCCTTCGCCTTCCTCGCCGTCCAGCGCACCTCCCGCCTGGTCCTGGCCGCCGGCTGGGTCGCCGACCCGAAACCGGCCGACCCGGAACCGGAGTACCCGGAGGACGACGACGGCCCGGAGGCCGAGTGGTGACGCCCCCCTGCGCCCGGCGTCCGGGGTACCCGCTACGCTCTCCGCTCGATCCCGTGCGAACCGCACGGTGACAGCGGACTCCGTACGGCGGGTGGGGGAGCGGGAACGGCATGAGGCAGTGGAGCGGGTTCGGCAAGGCAGCGCTGATCGTCCTGATCGTCGGAGTGCTGATCCCGATCGGGGCGATCGCCTACGGGTTCACCCTCCAGCCGCGCTCGAACCTGCTGGGCAGCGACAGCATGTCCCCCACCTACCGGTCCGGGCAGCGGGTCGTGACCTACGCCGTCGAACCCGAGGACGTCCGGCGCGGCGACGTGGTGCTCTTCACCGCCCCCATGGAGCCCGGCGGTCAGCCCGAGACGAGCCTCAGCCGGGTGATCGCCCTCGGCGGCGACCACGTCTCCCAGTGCGGCCCCCAGCCCGTCCAGCTCAACGGCGCCCCGCTCGACGAGCCCTACCTGCAGGGCGGCACGCCCAGCGGTGAGAAATGCTTCGACGTCACCGTCCCGGCCGGGGAGATGTTCGTGTTGGGCGACCACCGGGTCGCCGCCTTCGACTCCCGGTACCGGGGCACCTTCCCGCTCTCCTCGGTGATCGGCCGCGACCACGGGAGCGACGCCGTGCTGACCACGGTGGGCATCGCCGTGTTCTTCGGCCTGCTGCTGCTCCCGGTCGCCCTGGTGCTCTCCCTGATCGCCCGCCGCCGCCGGCGCACCGCCCCGCCGCAGTACGCCGGCTACCCGGCCTGGGTGTTCCAGCAGACCCCCGGGGCCCCGGCCCCGGCCCCGTTCGCAGCCCCGGCCGAGGCCCGGCCCGCCACGACCACCGAAGGGTCCTGACGGTCTGTCAGTGCGGGCGCCTACCATCGCGCGCATGCGAGCATCAGGCACCTTCACCGTCCTCGAGTTCACCCCCGCGCCCGTCCCGGAGAGCGACATCAAGACCGCCGCGGGCGTCGGCGTGGCCACCATGCACAAGGAGTTCGGCGGCGAGATCGAGGGGCGTTCCGACACCCTGTTCACCGCCGCCTACGACCAGGCCGCGGGCGTCGGCACCTACCTGGCCATGGAGTCCTTCACCGGCACCCTGCACGGCGCCGAGGGCACCTTCAACTTCGCGCACTCCGCGACCACCCTCGGCTCCGGCCGGGACGGCGAGTACTTCGTGATCGTCCCCGGCAGCGGCACCGCCGCCCTCACCGGCATCACCGGCACCGGCGGCATCGTCGTCGACGAGGACGGCACCCACCGCATCCACCTCGACTACGAACTGCCCGCCGAGTAGGCCCCGCCCGACGACACCGGTGCGGTGCGCGTCAGCGCGTCAGCGCACCTGTGTGCTCACGCGCCCACGAGCTCACGCGCCCACGCGCACAGCACCGGCACGCACCGCTCCGCGAAGTACTCGTAGTCCTCGGCGGTGTTGTACACGTGCGTGGAGAGCCGGAAGTACCCCGTCCCGCCGAAGCTGGTGAACGCCGCCTCCACGCCGAACTCGGCGGCCAGCCGGTCGCGCAGCGCGTCCGCCTCCAGCCGGGTGCGGCCCAGCCCGGCCGGGAGCCGGACCAGGCGCAGCGCGTTCACCGGCATGCCGACGTCGGCCGCGGCCGGCTCCCCGGTCGCGTCGGTGATCGCCGCGCCGATCAACTGCTCGGCGTAGTCCGCGAGTTCGCCCATGTAGCGGCGGGCCCCGGCCCAACTCCACTGCTCGGCGACGAAGTCCAGCGCGGTGGGCGCCGCCAGGTAGCCGGTGAGGTCCAGGGTGCCCTGGGTGTCGAAGCGCTCCGGGAACGGCTCCTCGGCGCCCCAGGAGTCGATCAACGGGTGCAGCGAGTGCCGGAGTTCACCCCGGGCGACCAGCGCGGCGGTGCCGCGCGGCGCGCAGCCGAACTTGTGCAGGTTGCCCACCCAGGCGTCGCAGTCCGCCCCGGCCCGCGGGTCCTCGTCCAACCCCGGTACGTGCGCGGCGTCGACCAGCAGCGGGACGCCCCGCTCCCGGGCGAACGCGCCGACCAGGTCGACCGGCAGGTAGCGGGCGGTCGCCGAGGTGATCCGGTCCAGCACGATCAGCGCCGTCCGCCCGGTCACCGCCCCGGTCACCGCCGCCGCGGCCTCCTCGGGCCCGGCCCCCAGCGGCACGTGCACCGTGCGCACCGCGCCGCCCCAGCGCCGGGCCAGTCGCGCCGCCCCCATGGTCACCGCCCCGTACCCGTGGTCGGTCACCAGCACCTCCCCGCCGTCCCGGTGCGGCAGGCTCCCGTACACGGCGCTCGCCCCGGCGCTCGCGTTCGGCACCAGCGCCGTGAAGCCGGCCGGCACCCGCAGGAAGTCGGCGATCGCCGCCCGCGCCGCGGCCACCCGCCGCGGCAGCCCGGGGAACCACACCACCGGCGAGGCGTCCATCTCCTCGCGCAGCCGCTGCTGTTCGCGCTGCGCGACCAGCGGCACCGCCCCGAACGACCCGTGGTTCAGGTGCCGCATCCCCGGGTCCAGCGACCACCCGGCGGCGGCGGGGCGGCCGTCCCGCAGCAGCAGGGGCTCAGGCGCGACGAGGGTGCCCACGACTTCTCTCCGATCCGGCCGGGAACGACGCTGCCCCCGTTGACCTGCGAAGATCCTGACACAACCGGCCCCCGCCCCGACCGGCGGCCCCGAGCCGTTCGGCGGCGGCCCCCGGGCCTTCAGCGGCGGGGCATGCCGCCGTGCGGGCTCTCCACCACCAGCGGCAGTGAGCCCTCGGCCAGGTAGAAGTGGTCCGGGTGGTGCTCGATGTGGAAGTGGCCGCCGTCCTCCAGGGCGGCGATCTCCCGCAGTTCCTCCGCGAACACCGCCCGCCCGGCGTCCCCGCCGCCGATCGCCAGCAGCGAGCGCCCCTCGTCCACCGCCGCCAGCACGCCGCCCTCCGAGGCCCGCACCTCGACCCCGAGCAGGCTGCCGTGCGCGGGCAGCAGCCCCGCCCCGGCGCCCACCAGCCCGGCCAGCCGCCGCAGTTCCTCCGCCGACCCGGCGAGGAGCACCTCGCCGTCCGCCGCACCGCCGGTGATCTCCATCCGTCCCCGCCCCTCCGTCACGGGCCGGCCATCGGCCCCGGGCCAGCAGTGTCCCAGGCCCGGTGCGGGTCCGGTTCGGGCCCGGTGCAGGCCCGGCTCAGGCCCGGCGGGAGATGAACATGACGTACTCGCAGGGCGCGTCGGTCCGGTTGGCGAAGCCGTGGTCCGCGTCGGCCTGCAGGAACAGCGAGTCGCCGGCCCGCAGCGTCTCGTCGGCGCCGCCGAGCCGGACGGTGAGGGTGCCCGCGAGCACCAGGAGCTGCTTCTCGGCGCCCGCCGGGTACGCGGGCAGCAGCCCGGTGGAGACCCGGGCGGGGAGGCGGTGCAGGACCATCTCGGCCCCGCCCGCGCCCGGGGCCGCCGACACCACGTGCCGCTCGAAGCCGGTCTCCGGGTCGCGGAAGACCGGCCGGTGCTCCGCGCGCAGCACCACGGCCACGCCGGACGAGGCGCCGGACGGGGTGGTGGTGGTCGAGCCGCCGGGCGGGGCGGTGGCCGGGGCGCCGGTCAGTTCGGAGAGCGTGGCGCCGAGCGCGTGGGCGATCCGGGACGCGACGCCGATCGTCGGGCTCTTCTCGCCGCGCTCGACCTTGGAGAGCATCGCCCGGCTGACTGCCGACCGCGCGGAGAGCTGCTCCAGCGTCAGGCCCGCCTCCTCGCGCCGCCGCCGCACCCGGCCGCCGAACGCCCCGGCGAGCTCGTCGCCGTGCGGCGCCCCGGCCGCGGTTCCGTCCTGCTCGGCCACCGTGCTCCTCGATCGAATGGGGTGTCTGCCCGTACGGCCCACAGTGTAGTGTTTCTCCTATCGAAGATACGTTCTTCCATCGGAGACGCGCCTCGCGCGTCCCGTCACGAGGGGGTTCCATGCGCCTGGTCTCCAGCGGCCGGCTGCACACCGCGTTCCAATTCGGCGACCTGCGGGTCGTCGCGCTGCGGGACGGCCACATCGACATGCCGCCGACCCGGCTCCGCCACGAGGACGGGTGCGGGTTCGACGAGCTGCCCGACGGCGTCCCGCTGGTCGGGGGCAACCTGCGGCTCGCGGTCAACGCCTTCCACGTCACCGACGGCACCCGCTCGCTGCTGGTCGACACCGGCGGCTCCGACGTCTGGCCCGAGCCGGGCATGGGCCTGCTGCCCGAGGCCCTCGACGAGGCGGGCATCGACCGGGCCGGCATCACCGACGTCGCCATCACCCACCAGCACGAGGACCACGTCAGCGGCCTGGTCGCCCCCGACGGCACCGAGACGTTCCCCGGGCTCGAACGGGTGTGGATCGGCGCGGGCGACACCGGGGTCCTCACCGGCCGGCTCGCCGCGTTCCGCGACCGGGCCGTCCCGGTCACCGAGCGGGTCGCCGTCAACGACTGGGCCACCGCGCTCCCCACCCCGGGGCACACCCCCGGCCACACCGTCTACGAGATCACCAGCACCGCCGGCCACCTGCTGGTCTGGGGTGACACCGTGCACGTCCCCACCCTCCAGTTCGGCCGCCCCGGCGTCACCTGGGAGTACGACGCCGACCGGCCCGGCGCCCGCACCGCCCGGCTGGCCCTGCTGGAGCGGCTCGCCACCCCCGACCACTACGTGGCCGGCGCCCACCTGGACTCCCCGGGCATCGCCCGCGTCAACCCCGAGGCCGACGGTTACGCCCTGGAGTATCTCGCCCCGCCGCTCGGCTGACCCGGCCCGCGGCCCGCGGCGGGTTCCGGCCCCCCGCGCCGCCCTGCCCGGCTCCCGCGGGGGTTCCGCCCCCCCGCGGGGCCGGGAGTCCCGGCGGCGACCGGCCCCGCGGCGACGTCCGTGCGGAACCGGGGGCCGGCGGCCGGGCGGCATCCTTTGGGCATGGGTACCCGCCAAGACAGGTACGTGCACGGGATGCGCGTGGTCCACGACGGCCCGCGGGAGGCGCCGCCGCTGGTCCTCGTCCACGGGTCGGGGGCCGCGGGCAGCTCCTGGGGCCCGGTGGTGCCGGCCCTGGCCGGCCGGCACCACGTCATCCGGATCGACCTCCCGGGCCACGGCCAGTCCCCGCCCGCGCGGTCGTACGACGTGCCCGGACAGGCGGCCAGGCTGGCCGCGGCGCTCGACGAGCTCGGCGTCCGTGCGGTCACCGCGGTCGGGCACTCCAGCGGCGGGTACGTCGCCACCGCCCTCGCCGAACGGCGCCCGGACCTGGTGGGGTCGCTCGCCCTGATCAGCAGCGGCCCGAGCCCCGACGCGCTCCTCGCGCAGCCCCTCTTCCTCCGCACCCTGCTCGAACCGCCGCTCGGCCCGCTCCTGTGGCGGGTCCGCTCCGACACGGTGCTCCGCCGGGGCGTGACCTCGGTGTGCCACCGGCCGGTGGACGTCCCGGACGAGCTGGTCGCCGACGTGCGGGGCATCGGCTACCGCACGTTCAGGACGGTGCTGTGCCAGAACGGCGCGTACATCGCCGAGCGGAGCCTGCCCGCCCGCCTGACCGCACTCGACGTCCCGCTCCTGGTGGTCTTCGGCGCCGCGGACCCCCGCTGGGACCCGGCATCGGCGCACCACTACGCCACGGTGCCGAACGCGCGGATCGAGCAGCTGCCCGGCGTCGGGCACTTCCCCATGCTCGAAGCGCCGGAGGCGACCGGCGAGTTGCTGCTGCACTTCGCGGCGACGGGGCACTGACGCCTCCTCGGCGGGGCGGCTCCGGGGCGAGGACAGGTCCGGTCCGGCCCGCGCAGGGGGCGTCCCACCCCGGGCCGCCGCTGGTCGAAGACCTTCCGAAGGCGCCCGGTGAAGGCACCGCAGAACGCCGCGGCCCGGACCGGACGATCCGGACCGCCCGCGACGACTCCCCCCGTCGAGCAGGAACCGAGCCCAGCGCCGTTACCGGCAAGGGGCGCTCCTGTCGTGAACGCGCGGCCGCCCGCCCCGGACGGCGTCCGGGGCGGGCGGTCCACCGGGGCCTACGCCATCGGCTGCGGCCTGATCATTGCGAACGGCGCGCCCTGCGGGTCGGCGACCACCGTCATCCGGCCCGCCATCATGTCGAACGGCGGCGCCAGCACCGTCCCGCCCCGCTTGGCCAGCGCGTCCACGGTGGAGTCCACGTCGTCCACCGCGAAGTACGTCAGCCAGTGCGCCGGGGTGCCGGGCGGGTCGTTGGCCAGCAGGGTCACCCCGCCGACCGCCCGGCCGCCGACCCGCAGCTCCCAGTACGAGTCCGCGCCGTCCAGCGGCTCGATCTCGATGCCGAACGCCTCGCCGTAGAACGCGGTCGCGGCCGGCACGTCGCTGGTGTGCAGCTCGTTCCAGGTCAGCGCGCCGGCCTCGTTGACCACCTGCGCGCCGGAGAACCCGCCCGGCTCCCAGACGCCGAACACCGCGCCCTGCGGGTCCGCGGCGACCAGCATCCGGCCCAGTTCGCCGACGTCCATCACCGGGACGAGCAGCGTGCCGCCCGCCGCGACGATCGCGTCCTGGGTGGCCCGCGCGTCGGTGCTGGCCAGGTAGCTGGTCCAGACGGTCGGCGGCTCGGGCATCCCCTCGGGCGCCATCGCCGGGCCGATGCCGGCCACGGCCTTGCCGTCCAGCTCGCAGACCGCGTACCCGCCGAACTCGGCCGGGCCGGGCTCGCCCTGCCAGCCGAGCAGGTCGCGGTAGAAGTCCAGCGCCGCCTGCTGGTCCTTCGCCATCAGATCGACCCAGCACGGGGTGCCGGTCGCGTACGGGGTGGTGACTTCGGGCATCTCTCGCTCTTTCCGGTTCGGAACATCCGGTGCGTCCCCCGCCAGCCACCCTCCCGGCCCGCCCCCGCTCCCGCCACCGGGACACGCCCCCGCCCCCCGCGAGCCCCGGCGGCACGGCCCTCCGGGCACCGCCCGTTCGGCCGCACCACCCGGCCCCGCGCCCCGCCCCCGCCGGTCCTGCTGCCGGGGCCGACCCTCGCCGTCCCCGCCGCCCGCCGTCCCCGCCGCCCCCGGCCCTCGCGTCCTGCCGCCGTGGTGCGCCCCGCGCCCCGCGCCCCGCGTCCGGAGTCCCGGTCAGGCCCGGGTGAGGGCGATCAGGGCGATGTCGTCGGCCAGCTGGTGCGTCCAGTCGCGGACGTCCTCGGCGAGGTCGCCGACCAGCCGGCCCGGGTCGGCGGCGCGCAGGGCGGCGAGCCGTTCGCCCAGGGGGTAGAACTCGCCGGAGGAGTTGCGGGCCTCGCTCAGCCCGTCGGTGTGCAGGAGCAGCGCCGAGCCGTCCGGCAGGGCCAGCGGGGTCGGGACGGGGGAGGGGCCGAGGCCGAGCGCGCCGAGGCCGAGCGGGAGCAGGGCCGGGACGGGGGTGGTGCGGACGCCGTCGGGGCCGACCCGGAGCGGGGCGAGGTGGCCGCAGTTGACCACCTCGACCTGCGCGCCGCCGTCCCGGTGCTGGAGCAGCAGGGCCGTCGCGAACAGTTCCTCGTCGCCGCGGGTGGCCGCCAGCCGGGCCAGCTGCCGGTCCAGCCGGGCGGCCAGCTCGCCGAGGTCGGCGGTCTCGTGCGCCTGGGAGCGGAAGCAGCCCAGCAGCTCGGTGACGGTCTGCACGGCCTGGAGCCCCTTGCCCCGGACGTCGCCGATCAGCACCCGCGTCCCGTGCGGGGTGCGCACCGCCTCGAAGAAGTCGCCGCCGACGCCGGTGCCCGCCGTGGCCGGCTGGTAGTGCCCGACCAGGCGCAGTTCGCCCAGCCGGGTCGGGATCGGGTGCAGCACGGCCTGTTGCAGGGCGATCTCGTTGGCCCGGACGCGGGCCAGCCGTTCCGACTGCTGGCGCCGGCTCCACGCCACCAGGCCCATCGCCGCGCCCACCGCCAGCGCGGCCACCGCCGCCCCCGGGCGGTCCGCGACCCGTTCGCCCGCCAGCGCGACCAGCAGCAGGTGCTGCGCCCCGGCCGCGCCCGCCACCGTCAGCGACACCACCGGGCGGCCCAGCAGCATCGCCACCAGCGCGACCACGCCGCAGGACACCCACAGCACCGTCTCCAGCTCGCGGTGCCCCGCCTCGCCGGTCAGCAGCGAGGTGCTGCCCGGGACGGCCTGCGCCAGCACCCCGCCGAACAGGATCGCCGCCGGGTACAGCGCCGAGGCCGCGGCCCGCCGCTGCCGGGGCAGCGCGGCCAGGAAGCCGGCCAGGTACGGGATCTGCGCGACCACCAGGCCGAAGCCGACCAGCACCGAGACCGCGCCCGCCACCAGGGCCGCCTGCCCGGCCCCGGTGGGCAGGAAGTGCAGCGTGGCCAGGCCCACCGCGGCCAGCGGCAGGCCCAGCGAGGCGCTGGTCATGGGCGTCAGCCGCCAGTGCCGGGCCACCAGCCCGGCCGCCAGCATGCCCAGCCCGTACCCCGACATGGCCAGCGTCGTGTGCGCCACTGTCACGCCGCGTTGCAGCAGCAGGACCGGGACGGCCGCCATCAGCCCGAGCTGGGCGAAACCCAGCGTCGCGCCGGCCGCCACCGCCCCGCCCGCCGCACGGGCCGGCACCCCGGGCACCGGCGGGCCGGGGCGGTGCCGCGCCAGCCGTACCGCCCGCACCCGGCAGGCCGCGCACAGCAGCACCGCCGCGCACAGCAGCACGCCCACCAGCGGGTCCGACCAGCCGCGCGACGGGCCCAGTTCCAGGGCCGCCACGCCCAGCAGCGCCGCGAGCGCGAGCCCCGGACCGCACAGCGGGGCCGAGGTGGTCGAGGGTCTCGGCAGGCGGTCGCGCGGCAGCAGTCGCAGCGAGACCAGCAGCAGCAGGCCGGCCGCCGCCGGGAGCAGCGACTCGCCGAGCCGCCAGCCGGCCGCCGCGTCGATCCGCACCGCGATGTTCGCGCCCAGCACGTAGGCCGTCGCGACGCCCGTGATCGCCCCGCCCACCACCCGGGTGATCCGCCCCGGCAGGTTCAGCACCGGGACGGACGCCAGCGCGGCGATCAGCACCCCGGCGGAGCCGGCGTCCTCCACCGTCCGCCCGAACAGGTACGCCCAGGGGTGCTGCGCGGTGACCGTGACCGCCCCGCCCGCCACCATCGCCCCCAGCGCCCACCGCAGCACCCGCGGCCACCCCCACACGTCCGCCGCCCGCCCCGCCAGCAGGAACGTTGTCAGCATCGCCAGCGCCGACCCCAGCTGCGCCGCGACCGTCGCCCCCCGCCCCAGCCCGAACTCCGCGACGGCCCCCGCGGCCGTGGCGCCGCGCAGCAGCGGCAGCAGCACGCACAGCGAGGCGGCCGCCATGAGCAGCAGCCGGACGGCGCGCCGGGGGGTGCCGGTCACGGGGGGCTCCTTCGGCAGGTCGGTGGGAAGCAAGGCTTCCAGAGGCCCGGAGTGACCAGAAGGGAAGAAGGTCACATAAGTCATATTTATCGCTTACCGGGCATCTGCCAAATACCGCCCCCCCCGGCCCGGTCGGCCCTCCGGCAGCGGCAGGAGCCCCGCGGGCGGCCGGGACGGATCCGCGCCGCCCGACGGGGGCCGCGCCGTCCCCACCGGGCCGGGGCTGTCCACAGGGTGGAATTCCCGGCGGGCGCGAAGCCAAGTCGCTAGCGTACGAAGGACGTTGACCGGACACCAGCCAGGAGGACCGCCTTGATGCTCACGACCGACTCCCACCCCGCCGTACTGACCGCGATCGCCGAGGAGTGCGCGGCGCTCGGCTTCGAGATGTCGTGCGACACCACCACGGGGCAGCTGCTGCGCACGCTCGCGGCGGCCCGCCCCGGCGGCCGGGTGCTGGAGCTGGGAACGGGGGCCGGGATCGGCACGAGCTGGCTGCTGAGCGGGATGGACGCGGCGGCCCGGCTGACCAGCGTCGAGCTGGACGCGCAGGTCGCGGCGGTCGCGGCCGGCCGGCTGGGGGCGGACCCGCGGCTGGAGCTGGTGGTGGGCGACGGCGCGGAGCTGATCGACGCGCTGGAGCCGGGCGGCTTCGACCTGGTCTTCGCGGACACCTGGCCGGGCAAGTTCCACCACCTCGACCAGGCGCTGGCCCTGCTCGCCCCGGGCGGCAGCTACCTGGTCGACGACCTGCTGCCGCAGCCGACCTGGCCGGAGGACCACGCCGCGGCCGTCACGGCCCTGGTCGAGCGGCTGACCACCGACCCGCTCCTGCACGCCACCTACCTGGACTGCTCGACCGGCCTGCTGCTGGCCACCCGCCGCCCGTAGATCGCCGCCCGTAGATCGCCGCCCGTAGGCCGCCGCCCGTGGGCCGTGGGCCGTAGGCCGTTGGGGTCGGCCGCGGGCGTGGGGCCGGTGCGGGCGGCCCCACCGGCCCTACGGTGGCCGCCATGTGGCAGGACATGTTCGTCGCGGGGATCCCGTACGCCGAGAAGGCCATCCGCACGGTGCTGGTCTACCTGGCGCTGCTGGTGCTGCTGCGGCTGATCGGCAAGCGCGGGCTGGCCCAGCTGAACACCTTCGACCTGGTGGTGATGCTGCTGCTGTCGAACGTGGTGCAGAACGCGGTGATCGGGAACGACAACTCGGTCTCCGGCGGCCTGTTCGGGGCGCTGGTGCTGCTGGCCACGGACTGGGTGCTGGTGCGGCAGGCGGCCCGCTGGGACTGGTTCAACCGGCTGCTGGACGGGACGCCGACGGTGCTGGCCCGGGACGGCGCGTACGACCGGCGGACGATCGCCCGGCAGGGGATCCGGACGGCCGACCTGGACGTGGCCGTCCGGCACCAGGGCGGCGACGCGATCGAGGAGACCTCGCTGATCGTGCTGGAGCCGGGCGGGACACTGCTGGTGAAGCTCAAGGAGGGCGACCAGGTCGCGGACAAGGACGACGTGGCGGCGATCCGGGCGGCCCTGGCCGCGATCGAGGCCCGACTGCCCGCCGCCGACTGAACACCGGCCACCCCCGGCCCCGCACGACAGCCCCCGCACGAAAGCCCCGGCCACCCGGAGAAGGCGGGAGCGTGAACAGTGGGTGAACTCCCGGAGTACGGCGGCGTGTCGGCGCCCTGACCACCCGTCAGCCCGGACGGCCGCCCGACCCCCGCAACCTGCCGTTCAGCGGCGCGGGCTGACGCACCGTCGGCCTACGCCGCCCCGTCCCGCCCCCGTCGCGGACGGTTCCGGCGGTCGCCGCCTCCGGCCGTCCACCCGTCCTGACCGGTAAACTTGCCCAGGTTGTCGCGCTTTCGACGCCTTCGGCCGACCACCTTCGAGCGGCCGCCGGGGACCCCAGGACGAGGACCGCCGCCGCCATGACCACCGCCCCCGCCGCCGCGCTGTTCCGCGCCCAGGCCGCGCCCGCCCCGCGCACCCTGGTCGACGTGCTGGCGGCCACCGCCGCCGCGCACCCGCAGGAGCCGGCGCTGGACGACGGGCGCGAGACGCTCGGCTACGCGGCGCTGCTCGCCGAGGTCGAGAAGGTCCGCCGCCACCTGGCCGGGGCCGGTGTCGGTCTCGGCGACCGGGTCGGCGTCCGCGTCCCCTCCGGCGGCAACCAGCTGTACGTGGCGATCCTGGCGGTGCTCGCCGCGGGCGCCGCCTACGTGCCCGTCGACTTCGAGGACCCGGACGAGCGGGCCGAACTGGTCTTCGGCGAGGCCGACGTCAACGCGGTGATCGGCGCCGACTACCGGCTGGAGAAGGTCAAGCCGTCCGGCCACGACGCGCAGGCGCCCGGCCCCGGGCACGACGCCTGGATCATCTTCACCTCCGGCTCCACCGGCAGGCCCAAGGGCGTCGCCGTCAGCCACCGCAGCGCCGCCGCGTTCGTCGACGCCGAGGCCGCGATGTTCCTCCGGGACGAGCCGATCGGGCCCGGCGACCGGGTGATGGCCGGGCTGTCGGTGGCCTTCGACGCCTCCTGCGAGGAGATGTGGCTGGCCTGGCGGCACGGCGCCTGCCTGGTGCCCGTCCCGCGCGCCCAGGTGCGCTCCGGCGCCGACCTCGGCCCGTGGCTGGCCGAGCAGGAGATCACCGTCATCTCCACCGTCCCGACGCTGGCCGCGCTGTGGCCCGCCGAGGCGCTGGACGAGGTCCGGCTGCTGATCTTCGGCGGCGAGGCGTGCCCGCCCGAACTCGCCGAGCGCCTGGTCACCGAGGGCCGCGAGGTGTGGAACACCTACGGCCCCACCGAGGCCACCGTGGTCGCCTGCGGCGCCCTCATGACCGGCCGGGCCCCGATCCGGATCGGCCTGCCGCTGGACGGCTGGGAGCTCGCCGTCGTCGACGGGGCCGGCGAGGTCGTCCCGATGGGCGGCAGCGGCCAGCTGGTGATCGGCGGCGTCGGCCTGGCCCGCTACCTCGACCCGGCCAAGGACGCCGAGAAGTACGCCCCGCTGCCCTCCCTCGGCTGGGAGCGCGCCTACCGCTCCGGCGACCTGGTGCGCGCCGAACCCGAGGGCCTGGTCTTCCTCGGCCGCGCCGACGAGCAGATCAAGCTGGGCGGGCGGCGGATCGAGCTCGGCGAGGTGGACGCCGCCCTCCAGGCGCTGCCCGCCGTCTCCGGCGCCGCCGCGGCCGTCCGCACCGCCCGCGGCGGCAACCAGCTGCTGGTCGGCTACCTGGTCGCCCAGGACGGCTTCGACCGGGACGCCGCCGTCGCCCGGCTGCGCGCCGAACTGCCCGCCGCGCTCGTCCCGCTGCTCGCCACCGTCGACCACCTGCCGACCCGCACCTCCGGCAAGGTCGACCGGGACGCGCTGCCCTGGCCGCTGCCCGAGCTGGAGACCGCGGGCCCCGCCGAGCAGCTCTACGGCACCGAGGCGTGGCTGGCCGAGCAG
>NZ_JBHUWH010000181.1:0-14142 GCF_042670125.1 Kitasatospora sp. NPDC057198
CCGTCACGGATCATCGAACTGGTTTCTCAGGGGATTGGCCGCCCCGGGACCGTCCACACAGATGCGTGTCCGGTGCTCCCTGCCGAGCGACCAGTGAACACTACGCCGGATCCGCGCCAGGTGCAAACAACGGCCTCGGCCCCGGTCCGAGACGCCGGAAGGCCGGCCCCGGGTGGGGGTCGGCCTTCCGTCACGCCGGGGCGCGGTGGGCTGCTCAGTTGTTGGTGGGGAAGCCCAGGTTGATGCCGCCGTGCGAGGGGTCGAGCCAGCGCTGGGTGACGGCCTTGCCGCGGGTGAAGAACTGGACGCCGTCGGCGCCGTAGGCGTGGCTGTCGCCGAACAGCGAAGCCTTCCAGCCGCCGAAGGAGTAGTAGGCGACGGGGACGGGGATCGGCACGTTGATGCCGACCATGCCGACCTCCACCTCGTTCTGGAAGCGCCGGGCCGCGCCGCCGTCGTTGGTGAAGATGGCGGTGCCGTTGCCGTAGGGGTTGGCGTTGATGAGTTCCAGGCCCTCGTCGTAGGAGGGGACCCGGACGACCGACAGGATCGGGCCGAAGATCTCGTCGTTGTAGACGGACATGCCCGGCTTGACGTGGTCGAAGAGGGTGGGGCCGAGCCAGAAGCCGTCGGTGGTGGGGGCGCCGCTGGCGTCCTCGGCGGCGATGGCGTGCTTGCGGCCGTCGACGGCGAGTTCGGCACCGTCGGCGACGCCGGACTCCACGTAGGAGGTGACCTTGTCGCGGTGCTGGCCGGTGACCAGCGGGCCCATCTCGGAGTCGCCGTTGCAGCCGGGGCCGACCTTGAGGGTGGCCATCCGCTCCTTGATCTTGGCGACCAGCTCGTCGCCGATCGGGTCGACGGCGACCAGGACGGAGACGGCCATGCAGCGCTCGCCGGCCGCGCCGAAGCCGGCGTTGATGGCGGCGTCGGCGGCCAGATCGAGGTCGGCGTCGGGGAGCACCAGCATGTGGTTCTTGGCGCCGCCGAGGGCCTGCACGCGCTTGCCGTAGCGGGTGCCGGTCTCGTACACGTAGCGGGCGATGGGGGTGGAGCCGACGAAGGAGACCGACTTGACGTCGGGGTGCTCCAGCAGGCGGTCGACGGAGACCTTGTCGCCGTGGACGACGTTGAAGACGCCGTCGGGGAGGCCGGCCTCCTTCCACAGCTCGGCGATGAAGTTGGCGGCGGACGGGTCCTTCTCGGACGGCTTGAGGATGACCGTGTTGCCGGCCGCGATCGCGATCGGGAAGAACCACATCGGCACCATGGCCGGGAAGTTGAAGGGCGAGATGATGGCGACCGGGCCGAGCGGCTGGCGGATCGAGTAGACGTCGACGCCGGTGGACGCCTGCTCGGTGAAGCCGCCCTTGATCAGCTGCGGGATGCCGCAGGCGTACTCGACGACCTCCTGGCCGCGGGCGAGCTCGCCGAGGGCGTCGGAGTGCACCTTGCCGTGCTCGGAGACGATGATCGAGGCCAGCTCGTCCTTGCGGGCGTTGAACAGCTCGCGGAAGTTGAACAGCACCTGGGTGCGCTTGGCGATCGAGGTGTGGCGCCAGGTGCTGAACGCCTGGGCAGCGGCGGCGACCGCCTGGTCGACCTCGGCGATCTCGGCGAAGTCGACCTGGCCGGTGACCTGGCCGGTGGCCGGGTCGTGGATGTCGCCGCGGCGGGGCGCGGTTCCGGCGGTAGCGACGTACTGGCCGCCGATCCAGTGGGTGATGTGCTTGCTGCTCAAGGGTCTCTGCCTCCGATGTCCACGGATGTCCCGCGCTCGTTCTCCAGTCTGCGCGGGAGGACGGGCCCGCTCAACGATCACCCTGACGGAGAAGCGCGATTCACCCTTACAGGTCGTCGGCAGGTTCCACGGGACCGGCAGGCTCGGCCCCGGACTCGGGCTCGGCCCCAACCCCGGACCCAGTCCCGGCCCCGGACTCGGATTCGGCGCGGTCCAGATAGGGGTCGTGCAGGCCGTCGGCGAGTTCGGTGGTCTCCAGCAGGTCGAGGCGCAGGTCCTGGGCCCAGGTCTCGGCCCACTGCCGGGTGCCGGCGGTGTCGGTCTCGGCCGGCAGCAGGACGGCGGCGTCCTCCAGCCGGTCGGCGAGCGCGCGGGCGGTGAAGTCCTCGTCGAACGCGCCTGCCAGGGCGAGGAGTTCGCCTTCGCACCGGTGTGCGGTGAGGGCGTGCAGGCGGCGCAGGTCGGCGGGCAGGGCGCGCTCGCAGAGGGTGAGGACGGCGAGCGCGGCGGTGTCGTCCAGCGCGGCGACGGGGACGGTGGCGCCGGGCGGGAGGGCCGGCGGGTGGCGCAGCGGTTCGCGGCGCAGTTCGACGCCGAGGGGCGGCGGGTCCGCGGCGCCGTCGAGGGGCGGTTCGCCGGGGGTGACGGCGAGGTGGTGCCGTCGGGGGCTGCCGGGCGGTTCCTGGACGCGGTGTCCGGCGGCGCGCAGGGTTTCGGCGAGTCCGGCGGCGAGGTCGGCGAGCGGGGGGCCTTCGGCGGTGACCAGCAGCAGGTCGCCGCCGCGGACGGCGGCGGCCAGTCCGTGCAGGCGCAGCGCGTCGGGGCCGGCCAGGGCGAGGGCGTGTCGCAGGCAGTACGGCTGGGCGTCGGCGAGCAGCGCGGCCCGGTCGCGGCCGTCGGCACAGTCGTCGGCGCGTCCGGCGGTCGGCTCGGCGAAGCTGCCCACGTCGACAGCGGCAGCGGCATCGACTGCGGCTGCGGCAGCGGCGGTGCTGGTGTCGTCCATGGCGACAGTCTGTCCCGTCCGTTCCGCTTCAGCCCTGCTGCGGCCTGCGCAGGTGCGCGGCGGCGTCGTGCAGGGCGAGTTCGAGGGCGCGGGGGTCGACGAGCCGTCCGCTGGGGTGCGGGGGGATCAGCCAGTGCGGGCCGCGGGTGGGGCGGGTGGGGTGCGGGACGGCGATCCAGGTGCCGTCGCCGGAGGCGCGGATGCCGGTGCCGGTCCAGCGTTCGGCGGTGCCGACGGGGACGAGGAAGCCGACGGTGTCGCCCTCGGGGTCCTCCAGGACGGGGCCGCCGCCGATCCGGTCGAGCAGGGCGGCGGCGGGGCGGCCGAGCGGGCCGGGGGCGTGCAGGACGTCCCAGCGGCGGCCGGCGGGGAGCAGGGCGAGGCCGAAGCGGGTGCGCTCCCAGGCGGTGCGGCAGGCGTCCGGGTCCGGGGCGGCGGCGGCCAGCCAGTGCAGGGCGCTGGGGTGGCGGGTGGTGCTCACGTGCGGTTCCTCGTCTCTCCCGGGTGGCGGGCGGCGGGCGGGTGCCTGCTGTCGTCACCCGGGAGAGCGGGGTACCGGGGTTCTCTTACACGGGATCGCGGACGTGCCGCGGGAGGGTGGCGGACGGGCCGCGGGCGGACTGCGGGCGGACTGCGGTCAGCGGTCGCCGAAGATCGTGCGGTGCCAGTCCTTGCGGGCGACGGCGGTGGTGTCGAACATGACGTGCTTGACCTGGGTGTACTCGTCGAGCGAGTACTGCGACATGTCCTTGCCGTAGCCGGACGCCTTGTACCCGCCGTGCGGCATCTCGCTGATGATCGGGATGTGGTCGTTCACCCAGACGCAGCCGGCCGCGATCTCGCGGGTGGCGCGCAGCGAGCGGTGGATGTCGCGGGTCCAGGCGGAGGCGGCCAGGCCGTAGGGGGTGTCGTTGGCGAGGCGCAGGCCCTCCTCGTCGCTGTCGAAGGGCAGTACGACGAGCACCGGGCCGAAGATCTCGCCCTGGACGGCCTCGCTGTCCTGGGCGGCGCCGGTGATCAGGGTGGGGCGGTGGTAGGCGCCGAGCGCGAGGTCGGTGCCGTCGTGGCCCTTGCCGGTGGCGGCGCCGCCGGTGACGACGGTGGCGTAGGAGCGGGCGCGCTCGACGAAGCCGGCGACGCGGTCGCGGTGGGTGAAGGAGACCAGCGGGCCCATGTCGGTGTGCGGGTTCAGCGGGTCGCCGAGCCGGATGTCCTCGTACAGTTCGGCGACGCCGGCCACGAAGGCGTCGTAGAGCGGGCGCTGGACGTAGGCGCGGGTGGCGGCGGTGCAGTCCTGGCCGCTGTTGATCAGGGAGGCGGCGACGGCGCCGTGCACGGCGGCGTCGAGGTCGGCGTCGTCGAAGACCACGAAGGGGGCCTTGCCGCCGAGTTCGAGGTGGGTGCGCTTGACGGTGGCGGTGGCGATCTCGGCGACCCGCTTGCCGACGGCGGTGGAGCCGGTGAAGGAGACCATGGCGACGTCGGGGTGGCCGACGAGGTGTTCGCCGGCGGTGCGTCCGGCGCCGGTGACGACGTTGACGACGCCGTCGGGAATGCCGGCGGCGGTGCAGGCGCGGGCGAACATCAGCGAGGTCAGCGGGGTGATCTCGGCGGGCTTGAGGACGATGGTGTTGCCCGCGGCGATGGCCGGGAGGATCTTCCAGGCGGCCATCTGCAGCGGGTAGTTCCAGGGCGCGATGCTGCCGATCACGCCGACGGCCTCGCGGCGCACGTACGAGGTGTGGTCGCCGCTGTACTCGCCGGCGGCCCTGCCCTCCAGGTTGCGGGCGGCGCCGGCGAAGAACGCGGTGTTGTCGACGGTGCCGGGGACGTCGAACTCGGTGGAGAGCTTGATCGGCTTGCCGGTCTGCGCGGTCTCGACCCGGGCGAACTCCTCGGCGTGCTCGGCGAGGACGCCGGCGAGCCGGTTCAGGGCCTCGGAGCGGGCGCCGGGGGTGGCACCGGACCACTCGGGGAGGGCGGCGCGGGCGGCGGCGACGGCGGTGTCGACGTCGGCGGTGGTGGCGAGCTCGACCTGCTGGACGGTGGCGCCGTTCGCGGGGTTGACCACGGCGAAGGGTTCGCCGCCGGAGCCCCGGGTGGGGCGGCCCGCGATGTGCTGCGCGCCGTCGTTGAAGCTGGTCAGGTCCATGAGTTGCCTCCATTGCCTACTCGACCCGGCCGACGATGCCTCGGTTCGGGTGCCCGGGGCAAGCGTCACTCAGCAACGGCCCGGCCGAAGGGCCTTACACGCTGCAAGGCTGCGTTCGGGCGACAGGGCGTCGCCGTCGAGCATGATTGACCTGACACCCTGAGAACCCCCTGGAGGTATCCGCGATGCTCCCCACCGTCGCCCGCGTGCTCGACCTGGACGTGATGCGGCGCGGCCTGCCCCAGGTGGTGGCCGGGGCGGGCGCGCTGGAGCGCCCGGTGCGCTGGGTGCACGTGAGCGAGCTGCCGGACGTGGCGGGGGTGCTGCGCGGCGGCGAGCTGGTGCTGTCGACCGGCATCGCGCTGCCGGAGGACCGGGACGGGCTGGCCCGGTACGTGCGGGAGCTGGCCGGGGTCGGGGTGGCGGGGCTGGTGATCGAGTTCGGCCGGCGGTACTTCGACTCGCTGCCGCGGGCGCTGGTGGCGGCGGCGGAGCGGCACGACCTGCCGCTGGTGGTGCTGCGCCGGGAGCTGAAGTTCGTCGCGGTGACCGAGGCGGTGCACGCGCTGGTGGTGAACGCGCAGCTGGAGCAGTTGCGGGTGTCGGAGGCGGTGCACCAGGTGTTCAACGAGCTGGCGACGGAGGGCGCGGAGCCGGCCGAGGTGGTGCGGCAGGTGGCCCGGATGGCGGGCGCGCCGGTGGTGCTGGAGAACCTGGCGCACCAGGTGCTGGCGCACGACCCGGCGGGGCGCGGCGAGCAGGAGCTGCTGGAGGACTGGGAGCACCGTTCGCGCGGTGTGCACCCGCCGGGCCGCACCGGTCACGACCCGCGTTCGGGCTGGCTGGTGACCACGGTGGGCGCGCGCGGCCAGGACTGGGGGCGGCTGGTGCTGGTGGACGAGCCGGTGGTGCTGCCGCCGGACGTGCCGCACCCGCACGCGATGCTGCTGGAGCGCGGCGCGGCGACGCTGGCGCTGAACCGGCTGGTGGTGCGCGACCGGGAGTCGCTGGAGCGGCAGACCCACCGCACCCTGCTGTCGGGGATCCTGACGCACGCGCTGACCGTCTCGGAGGTGTCGCTGCGGGCGCAGGCGCTGGGCGTGCCGCTGGAGGGCCGCCGGCTGGTGGGCGTGGTGCTGCGGCAGCGGCAGGGTCCGCTGCCGGCGGCGCTGGAGGCGCAGGCCCGGCTGCGGGACTTCACCGAGCTGGCGGCGACCGCGATCCGGAACGCCCGGCTGTCGGCGCTGGTGGGCGCGCTGGACGACGAGGGGGTGGGCCTGCTGGTGGCGCTCGGTTCGCAGCAGGACGAGCACGCCTCGCTGGAGTCGTTCGCGGCGGCGCTGCGCCGGCTGTCGGCGGAGGCGGGCCGGGACGGTTCGGCGGAGGGGCCGGTGATAGCGGTGGGTTCCTCGGTGGGTTCGGTGCGGGACGCCCGGCGCACCCTGCTGGAGGCCACCCAGGTCGCGGACGCGGCGCTGCACGACGCGCCGGGCGGCCGGGCGGCGTACTACCGGCTGCCGGACGTCCGGCTGCGCGGCCTGCTGCACCTGCTGCGCGACGACGAGCGCCTGCAGACGTACGTGGAGCGGGAGTTGGGGCCGCTGCTGGCGTACGACGCGGAGCACGGCGGGCAGTTGGTGCAGATGCTGCGGATCTACCTGGAGCAGGGCCGCAACAAGTCGGCGGCGGCGGACGCCGCGCACCTGTCGCGTCCGTCGTTCTACGACCGGCTGCACAAGGTGGAGCGGATCCTGGGCGTGGACCTGGACCAGGTGGAGTCCTGCCTGTCGCTGCACGTGGCGCTGCTGGCGCTGGACGCGGTGCGCCGCTGACCCCGGGCCAGCGACGCGTCCGGGCGGGCGGATCAGCGGCGCGTCCGGGCGGGCGGGTCAGCGCGGGCCGAGGGCGACCAGCGCGGCGAGTTCCTTCGGGTAGACCTCCAGCGCGGCCAGCGAGCCGTCCGCGAAGTGCAGGTCGACGCGGGAGGAGATCCAGGTGTGCCGGGGTTCGACGCGGACCAGGTGGGCGTAGGGCAGTTCGCCGAGCGTCCGCGTGCCGCGGCGGTCGGCGAGGGTGCGGCCGGGGGCGTTGCTGCCGCTGCCGGCGAGCAGGATCCGCCGGTCGGTGAAGACCAGCAGCGCGTCGTCGTTGTCGTGGTCGTTGTCGGCGGCGCGCACCGCGCGGGCGAACTGTCCGGCCTGGCTCTCCCAGCCGCGGGTGAGGCCGCGGCCGCGGAAGAGCCGGCGGAGGCTGCGGATCAGGCCCCAGGTGCAGTCCTCGACCAGGTCGGAGACGAACTCGCCGAAGTCGAACACCAGGGACAGGCAGCCGATCCCGGCGTCGGCGGTCCGCCCGAAGCGCTCCTTGCGGTAGCGGCGCGGGGGCCGGCGGATCAGGTCGCACAGGTCGACGTCGACGACGCCGCGCACCTGTTCGCCGGGCGCCACCAGGTGGGCGACCTCCGCCAGGTGCTCGCCGCCGTACTGGACGCTGCCGTACGGGGCGCCGTGCTGCGGCGGGGTGCCGTACGGGTACGGGGGGTGGCTCATCCGAAAGCCTCCTGGATGCGGGTCCGCGGGACGCGGTAGGGCTGCTGGTGCTCGGGGCCGTCGAGGGCGCCGGTGACGGTGTCGACGTTGCGGTCCTCGTCGAGGGCGTCGCCGATCAGGCCGGTGAAGTCGCCCGCGCCGAGGCCCGCGCCGATCACCGCCTTGGTGCCGCCCTTGACGGGGGAGAACACCTCCTTGACGCCGATCTGCACGCCCGCCCGCACCAGCCGTTCCGCCATCGGCAGGTCGTCGGCGTTCTTGAGCACGCCCCAGCCCGCCTTCAGCGGGCTCTTGCCGAACTTGCGGACGGCCTTGGCCGCTTCCGTCGCCTTCTGCAGGCCCTTGCGGTTGCGCTCGACGGTGCGCAGCTCCCGGACGGCCTTCTGCAGCGTCCGCAGCGCCTTGGCAAGGTCGACCGAGACCTTCTCGACCCGGGCGATGAAAACCGCGATCTCGGCCTCGGCGACCAGGGCCTCCACGATGGTGGCCAGGCCGACCGTGACGATGTCGATGACCACCATGACGGCCAGGCTGACGATCAGGGTCTCGATCGCCTCCCGGATGATGCCGATCACCAGTTCCTCGGCGAGCCGGCACTCGGCCGCGGCCTGGCCGATGATCTGCGCGACCTGCTCCATGTCGGCGGCGGTGGCGTCGATGCCCTCGACCACCTCTCCCATGTACGCGGCGAAGGAGGCGGAGGCGTCGCCGTGCCAGTCCTCGGCGAGCGGCGCGGCGCCGGCCCGCAGGTCGGCGGCGACGGCGCGCATCTCCCGCGCCTGCTCCTGCCACTCCCGGGCGGCGGCGGTGAGCGCCGGCAGGTTGCCGGTGACCTTCTCCAGCATGCCCATCAGGCCGGTGGCGTCGAGGGCCGCCTTGACGATGTGGTCGAGGCCCGCGTCCAGCCCCTCGCTGACCGGGTTGCTCAGGTCGGGCAGCGGCGCGGTGACCGCGTCGACCCGGTCGCGGGTCCACTTGTAGGCGTCGCCGGCCTGCCCGAAGTCCATGGTCACGGGGTTGCGCATCAGCGTGCCTCGAATCCGTCGGCGAGTTCGCCGTCGGCGTCCCGGTAGTTCGCGGCGACCCCCTGCAGCGCCTCGCCCGCGCCGTCGAGCAGCGCGGCCAGGTCGGCGAAGTTCTGCTCCTCGGCCTGCGCGTGCTCCAGGTACTCCGCGTGCAGTTCGCCGGAGCCGGGCAGCTTGCCGAAGTCCTCCGGCGCCAGTGGGAAGCCCGCGAGCCGGGAGCGCACCGCCTCGACCCGGGCGATCTGCTCGTGGATCAGCCGGCCGTACTGCTCCAGTTGTTCCGGTTGGACGTGAAAGCCCTGTTCCCCCATGGCATCCCCAAATTCGCACCAAGATTCAGCCGATCATCGTACAGATCTTGGCCACGGGCGCTAGGCGTCCCCGGGAACGCCGCGGGCCCCGGACGACGGAGGTCCGGGGCCCGCCGCACTGACCCGGGGTCAGACGGTGTGGGCGTCGGTGAGGGTGAGCACCTCGTCCAGCACCGCGAGGCCCGCCTTGGCCTCCTCCGCGCTGATGTTGCACGGCGGCACCACGTGGAAGCGGTTCATGTTGGTGAACGGCCACAGGCCGCGCTGCTTGCAGGCCGCCGCGAGCTGCGCCATCGGCGCGTTGTCGGCACCGGCCGCGTTGTACGGCACCAGCGGCTCGCGGGTCTCCCGGTCCTTCACCAGGTCCAGCGCCCAGAACACGCCCAGGCCGCGCACCTCGCCGATCGAGGGGTGGCGCTCGGCCAGCTCGCGCAGGCCGGGGCCGAGCACGCTCTCGCCGATCAGCTTCGCGTTCTCCACGATGCCCTCCTCGGCCATCGTGTTGATCGTCGCCACCGCGGAGGCGCAGGCCAGCGGGTGGCCCGAGTAGGTCAGGCCGCCCGGGAACGCCTTCTGCGCGAAGGTCTCCGCGATCGCCCCGGAGATCGCCACGCCGCCCAGCGGCAGGTAGCCGGAGTTGACGCCCTTGGCGAAGGTCAACAGGTCCGGGGTGATCCCCCAGTGGTCGGCGGCGAACCACGCGCCGGTGCGGCCGAACCCGGCCATCACCTCGTCCAGGATGAACACGATCCCGTACCGGTCGCAGATCTCCCGCACGCCCGCCAGGTACCCGGCCGGCGGCACCAGGACGCCCGCGGTGCCGACCACGGTCTCCAGGATGATCGCCGCAACGGTGCCCGGACCCTCGAACGCGAGGGTCTGCTCCAGGTGCGCGAGCGCGCGCTCGCACTCCTGGGCCTCGTTCTCGGCGTGGAAGTTCGAGCGGTACGGGTACGGGCCCCAGAAGTGCACGATGCCCGACACGCCCGCCTCGTTCGCCCAGCGGCGCGGGTCGCCGGTCAGCGCGATCGCGTTGGCGGTGGCGCCGTGGTACGAGCGGTAGGTGGAGAGCACCTTGTGCCGGCCGGTGTGCAGCCGGGCCATCCGGATCGCGTTCTCGTTCGCCTCGGCGCCGCCGTTGGTGAAGAAGATCTTGTCCAGGTCGCCGGGGGTGCGCTCGGCGATCAGCCGGGCGGCCTCGCTGCGCGACTCCTCGGCGAAGCCCGGGGCGATGGTGCACAGCTGCGCGGCCTTCGCCTGGATCGCGGCGACCACCTTCGGGTGCTGGTGCCCGATGTTGGTGTTCACCAGCTGCGAGGAGAAGTCCAGGTAGCGGTTGCCGTCGTAGTCCCAGAAGTAGGAGCCCTCGGCACCGGCCACCGCGAGGGGGTCGATCAGCGCCTGGGCGGACCACGAGTGGAAGACGTGCGCGCGGTCGGCGGCCTTGACGGCCTGCCCGGCGACCGAGTCAGCGGTGGGAGTGCTCATGCCCCCAGCGTAGGGAGCCCTCCCCGCCCCGGGCAGCTCCATCGTGTCACGCGCGTCGCGGATCGCCCTGACAGTGTGACAAACGCCGAGGGCACGGGAGGTCTCCCGCGCCCCCGGCGAACCGTCCTGCGCCCCTCAGATCGCGGTCGTACTGCGCCCGACGGTCACGACCCGCCAGATCGCGGTCATACTCCGCCCGACGGTCACGACCCGCTAGATCGCGGTCATACTGCGCCCGACCGTCATGACCCGCTAGATCGCGGTCATGACGTGCTTGATCCGGGTGTAGTCCTCGAACCCGTACGACGACAGGTCCTTGCCGTAGCCGGACTTCTTGAAGCCGCCGTGCGGCATCTCGGCGACCAGCGGGATGTGGGTGTTGATCCACACGCAGCCGAAGTCCAGGCGGCGGGACATCCGCATCGCGCGGGCGTGGTCCTTGGTCCACACCGAGGAGGCGAGCGCGTACTCGACGCCGTTGGCGTACTCGACGGCCTGGTCCTCGTCGGTGAACTTCTGCACGGTGATGACCGGGCCGAAGACCTCGTTCTGGATGATCTCGTCGTCCTGCTTCAGGCCGGAGACCACGGTCGCCGCCCAGAAGTAGCCCTTGTCGCCGACCCGGTGGCCGCCGGCCTCGACCTTGGCGTGCGCGGGGAGGCGCTCGATGAAGCCGGCCACCTGCTTGAGCTGGTTGGCGTTGTTGAGCGGGCCGTAGAGCACGTCCTCCTCGTCCACGCCGCCGGTCCTGGTGTCGGCGGCGGCCTTGGCGAGGGCCTCGACGAAGGCGTCGTGGATCGTCTCGTGCACCAGGACGCGGGTGGCGGCGGTGCAGTCCTGGCCGGCGTTGAAGTAGCCGGCCATGGCGATGCCCTCGACGGCCTCGGCGATGTCGGCATCCTCGAAGACCACGACCGGGGCCTTGCCGCCGAGCTCCAGGTGGACCCGCTTGACGTCCTTCGCGGCGGACTCGGCGACCTGCATGCCGGCCCGGACCGAGCCGGTGATGGAGGCCATCGCGGGGGTGCGGTGCTCGACCATCAGGCGGCCGGTCTCGCGGTCGCCGCAGATCACGTTGAAGATGCCGGCCGGCAGCTCCATGTCCTTCAGTACGCCGCCGATGATCTCGGCGAGCAGCACGGTGGAGGCGGGGGTGGTGTCGGAGGGCTTGAGCACCACGGCGTTGCCGGCGGCGATCGCCGGGGCGAACTTCCAGACCGCCATCATCATCGGGTAGTTCCAGGGAGCGACCTGGGCGCAGACGCCGACCGGCTCGCGGCGGACGATCGAGGTCAGCCCGTCCATGTACTCGCCCGCGGCCTTGCCCTCCAGCAGGCGGGCGGCGCCGGCGAAGAAGCGCAGCTGGTCGACCATCGGGCCGATCTCCTCGGAGAGGGTCAGCGCGCGCGGCTTGCCGGTGTTGCGGACCTCGGCGTCGACGATCTCGTCGGCCCGGGCCTCGACCGCGTCGGCGACCTTGAGCAGCAGCTTCTGCCGGGTCGAGGGGGTGGAGTCCCGCCAGAGGGGGAACGCGGCGGCGGCGGCGGCCATCGCGGCGTCCACGTCGGCCGCACCGGAGAGCGGGGAGGTCGCGTAGACCTCGCCCGTGGTCGGGTCGACGACGTCGAGGGTGCGGCCGTCCGCCGCGTCGACGAACTCGCCGTTGATGTAGTTGCGCAGCGTACGAAGCTCGCTCACGGTCTCTCCTCGGTCTGGGCCTGCGTCGTTGCAGCCCCGGGCGTCAGGTTACCCCCGGGTCCGGGCGGCCACGGCATGTCAGCGACAAGCCACGATCGGCGGTGTGCAGGCTCGCGCGTGTACGTAGCCAGGGTACCCACTCGACTTCCGTTATCGACAGGGGCTCGCATCGAAGGCCACGCTTTCCGCGCCTGATCTTCGGATCGGCGACGAAATCAGCAGCAAGGCCGCTTGCGATTCCGCCGCCCGTCAGGCACAGTGGCGGCGTGGCCAACCGTGACCGGAACGCCAGCGTTCCCCTCGACGCCGCCTCCAAGGCGATCATCGAGCAGCTCCAGGAGGACGGACGCCGTCCGTACGCCGCCATCGGCAAGGCCGTGGGCCTGTCCGAGGCGGCTGTCCGGCAGCGCGTCCAGAAGCTGCTCGACCAGGGCGTGATGCAGATCGTCGCCGTGACCGACCCCCTCACCGTCGGGTTCACCCGCCAGGCGATGGTGGGCATCCGCGTGGAGGGCGACATCGAACCGGTCGCCGACGCGCTGGCCGCCTTCGACGAGGTCGACTACGTGGTGTGCACCGCGGGTTCGTTCGACCTCCTCGCCGAACTGGTGTGCGAAGACGACGAGCACCTCCTCGAACTGATCAACAAGCGCATCCGCTCGCTTCCCGGCGTGCGGAGCACCGAGAGCTTCGTTTACCTGAAGCTCCGGAAACAGACCTACACCTGGGGCACCCGATGACAGCCGACCCGGCCCAGAAGGACCTTTCCAAGACCGCCTACGACCACCTGTGGATGCACTTCACCCGCATGTCGTCGTACGAGAACTCCCCCGTGCCGACGATCGTCAGGGGCGAGGGCACCTACGTCTGGGACGACAAGGGCCGCAAGTACCTCGACGGCCTGGCCGGCCTGTTCGTGGTGCAGGCGGGCCACGGCCGCGAGGAGCTCGCCGAGGCCGCCGCCAAGCAGGCCAAGGAGCTCGCCTTCTTCCCGGTGTGGAGCTACGCCCACCCGAAGGCCGTCGAGCTGGCCGAGCGCCTGGCGAACTACGCCCCGGGCGACCTGAACAAGGTGTTCTTCTCCACCGGCGGCGGCGAGGCCGTCGAGACCGCCTGGAAGCTGGCCAAGCAGTACTTCAAGCTGACCGGCAAGCCGACCAAGTACAAGGTCATCTCCCGGGCCGTCGCCTACCACGGCACCCCGCAGGGCGCGCTGTCCATCACCGGCCTGCCGGGCCTGAAGGCCCCGTTCGAGCCGCTGGTGCCGGGCACCCACAAGGCCCCGAACACCAACATCTACCGCGCCCCGGCCTTCCTGGCCGGCCCCGACGGCACCGTCGACCCGGAGGCGTACGGCCGCTGGGCCGCCGACGAGATCGAGCAGGCCATCCTCTTCGAGGGCGCCGACACCGTCGCCGCCGTCTTCGTCGAGCCGGTGCAGAACGCCGGCGGCTGCTTCCCGCCGCCGCCCGGGTACTTCCAGCGCCTGCGCGAGATCTGCGACCGCCACGACGTGCTGCTGGTCTCGGACGAGGTCATCTGCGCCTTCGGCCGCCTCGGCACCATGTTCGGCGCCGACAAGTTCGGCTACGTGCCGGACATGATCACCTGCGCCAAGGGCATGACCTCGGGCTACTCCCCGATCGGCGCCACGATCATCTCGGACCGCATCGCCGAGCCGTTCTACAAGGGCGACAACACCTTCCTGCACGGCTACACCTTCGGCGGCCACCCGGTCTCCTCCGCGGTGGCGCTGGCCAACCTCGACATCTTCGAGCGCGAGGGCCTGAACCAGCACGTCCTCGACAACGAGTCGAAGTTCCTGGCCACCCTGAACAAGCTGCGCGACCTGCCGATCGTCGGCGACGTCCGCGGCAACGGGTACTTCTACGGCATCGAGCTCGTCAAGGACAAGGTCACCAAGGAGTCGTTCAACGACGACGAGGTCGAGCGCGTCCTGTACGGCTTCCTGTCCAAGGCGCTGTTCGACAACGGCCTGTACTGCCGCGCCGACGACCGCGGCGACCCGGTCGTCCAGCTGGCCCCGCCGCTGATCTCCGACCAGTCGACCTTCGACGAGATCGAGCAGATCCTGCGGACCAGCCTCTCCGACGCGTGGCAGAAGATCTGATCCTCCTTCCCCACCCTCCGCCGAAGGGCGGCCCCGGCACC
>NZ_JBHUWH010000182.1:0-14121 GCF_042670125.1 Kitasatospora sp. NPDC057198
CGTCGATCCGGGCACCCTGGGGGTGAACCCGGCCCCGGGCGGGGCGGCACCCTGGGGGTGAACCCGGCCCCGGGCGGGGCGGCGCCCCGGCGGGCCCGGACTCCCGGTCGGGCAGGTGCCGGACCGGGGGTCGGTCACCGCCGCGTGGTGGGCCGGTCCGTGGGTGCCGGAGGGGCGGACCCGCCGACGGCGTCGCCACGAACGTCATCGCCGTTCTCCGTACGGCGGGCGGGGGCGGCGGTCGCCGCCAGGACGGCCCGCGCCGCACGTTCGCCGGCGGCCAGGGCGCCTTCGATGTGTCCGGCGTAGCGGGCGGCGGTCTCGGTGGAGGCCCAGTGCAGGCGGCCGTCCAGCGCGGGCTGCCGGTAGCGGGGGTGGCCGAAGAGCGAGTAATCGTTCAACCGGGCGACGGTGGAGGGGGACGTCCACTCCTCGGCGCTCCAGTCCTGCACGTACAGGTGCTCGGGGTGGGCGGCGGCCGGGCCGAAGAGGCGGGCGAGCTGGTCGGTGACGGCCTGCTCGTAGCCGGGTGCGACGGTGCGGGCGTGGGCGAAGCCGAACAGGGCGGCGGGGGTGCCGTCCGGCCCGGACATGTCGTGGATCTCCTGCAGCGGGCCGGTCCGGCTGAACGCCGCCCCGGCCAGGCCCGCTTCGCGCCAGAAGGCGCGGGGGTAGTGGGCGACGGCCTTGACGACGGTGCCCATCCACACCGGGGTGGCGCGGGCGAGGTGCGCGAGGTCGGCGGGCAGGGTGTCGGCGAAGTCGATGCGTTCCAGTGCGAGGGCCGGCGGCAGGGCCAGCACGAGGTGCCGGGCGCGCAGCGTCCCGCCGGACGTGTGGACGGTGACGCGGTGCCGGCCGTCCGGGCGGACGGCGGTGACGGGGGTGCCCAGGCGCAGCGTGCCGGCGGGCAGTGCGGTGGCGAGGGCGGTGGCGAGGCTCTGGGCGCCGGCGGTGAAGCGGCGGGCGGGGGCGTCGATCAGGTTGCCGGTCAGGCGGCGGACGCCGGTGGCCTCCTGCACGACGGTGTCACCGGCCAGGTGCTGGTCGAAGGCGGCGACGGCGTGAGCGTCCGTCAGGGCCCGTACGCGGTCCTCCCCGGACCAGAACCAGGTGGCTCCGAGGTCGAGGGCGCGCCCCGGGCGCGGCCCGGACACCGAACCGGGCACGGGCACGGGCACGGAGAGCAGGCGTCCGCCGACGCGGTCGCGGGCCTCCAGGACCACGGTGTCGAGCCCGGCGGCGAGGAGGCCGGCCGCCGCGGTCAGGCCGGAGGCTCCGGCGCCGACGACGATCGCGTCGTGGCCGTCGTGCTGGGACATGGGGTTCCTTCCGATCGGGTGGGCCGGGCAGTGCTGGGCCGGGTGTCCGGCGGCCGCTCCCGGTGCGGTCGCGGGGCGCCGCGGGGCGTTGCGGGGCGTTGCGGAGCCGCGGGGCGGCTGGGCGGGTGCCGTCAGGCGGCGTCCACGGCGTCCGCGGTGTCCGCGGTGTCCGCGGTGTCCGCGGTGTCCAGGACGACGCGGAAGCGTGCGGTGCCCGAGCGCAGCCGGTCGAGGGCTTCGGCGGCGCGCCGCAGCGGCAGGCGTTCGGCCACCGGGCGGATGCCGTGGGTGGCGGCGAAGCGCATCGCCTCCTCCGTCTCGCGCGGGGTGCCGGTGAGCTGTCCGGTGAGGGTGTGGCCGTTCATGACGAGCCGGGCCGCCGGGACGGTGAGGGAGCCGGCGTCGACGCCGACGAGGGTGAGGCGGCCGTGCGTGCTCAGGCCGGTGAGCAGTTCGTCGGCGGGGGCGGTGGAGGAGGCGGTGTAGACGATGAGGTCGGCGCCGCCGAGCTCCCGCAGGGCCGCGCCCGGGGCGCGGGCGGCGCTGTCGATGTAGTGGTGGGCGCCGAGGCGGCGGGCGGGTTCCTCGCGGTCGGTGCCGCGGGCGACGGCGACGGTCTCGTGGCCGAGGGCGGCGGCGAACTGGACGGCGAGGTGGCCGAGTCCGCCGATCCCGAACACGGCGACCCGTCCGCCCACCGGGGCGCCCGCGCGGCGGACGGCGTTGAACGCGGTCACGCCCGCGCAGCCGAACGGGGCCGCGTCGAGGAGGTCCAGGCCGTCGGGGACGCGGGCGAGCGCGTCGGCGGGCACGGTGATGCTGTCGGCCCAGCCGCCGGGGTAGGACAGGCCGGGCACCTTGCGCTCGGGGCAGTGGACGACGTCGCCCGCGCGGCAGCGCTCGCAGTGCCCGCAGCTGCCGCCGAACCAGCCCACGACCACCCGGTCGCCGACCCGCCGGCCCGCGACCCGCTCCCCCACCCCGGTGACGACGCCCGCGACCTCGTGGCCGGGGACGACCGGGAGGGCGGCGCCCGAGCCGGTGGCCGCGGCGGTCGCCAGGTCGGCGTTGCACACCCCGGCGGCCGCGACGGCCACCCGCACCAGGGTGCCGGTCGGCGCCTCGACCGCGGACCGGTGGAGGCGCAACGGGCCGCCCGGCTCCGTGACGGCCATCGCGGTGACACGCTCCGACATGCTTCCCCTTTCCCCCGGCCCAGCCGGTTCACATAGCTGCTGGTTATGCTGGAGCAGCAGAAGCCCCACCCTAGGCAGGCGCCCAGCAGCCCGGTAGGGGACGACGGCGAATGGAGCGATAAGCGGTGGCTATGACCGACCGGCTGAACCCGGAGGGGCTGCGGTACGCGCAGGCCGTCGCCGAGACCAGGTCGTTCAGCGCCGCCGCGCGGGCCTACGGCGTCACCCAGCCCGCGCTGTCCAACGGCATCGCCAAGCTGGAGGAGCGCCTGGGCGGCAAGCTGTTCGACCGTTCCCCGCGCGGGGTGGCCCGGACGGCCTTCGGTGCCCGGATGCTCCCGCTGATCGAGCGCGCGGTGCTCGCCCTCGACGCCGTCGCGGCGGAGGCGAGGCGGCTGACCGAGCCCGGCGGGCAGCGGATCCGGATGGGCGTCTCGCCGCTGATCGGCCCCCACCTGGTCGCCCGAGCCTTCGGCACCGTCCGCGACCTGCCCGCCCCCAGGGACCTCGTGCTGCGCGAGGACGACATGCACGACCTGCGCGGCGCCCTGCGCGAGGGCGAACTCGACATCATCCTGATCCCCGCCGTCGCCGCGATGCCGCGCTTCGAGCACCGGGTCATCGACGTGGAGCCGATCGTCGTCATCAGCCCCGGCACCGACGCCCCCGACAGCAACGGCCCCGGCCCCGGCACCGGCGACACCCACGGAGGCGGCTCCGACGGAGGCGCGCCGCTGGAACTCGCGGACGCCGCCCGGGAGCGCTTCATCCTCGTCCCCGACGCCTGCGGCCTGACCACCTTCACCCGGCAGCTCTTCCGGGCCGGCGAGATCCCGCTGCGCACCTACGCCGGGGAGGCCGCCAGCTACCGGGTCCTGGAGGACTGGTCGCGGCTGGGCCTCGGCTCGGCCTTGGTCCCCCGCTCCAAGCTCACCTCTCCCGACGTGCCCCACCGGCCGCTGGTCGACGCCGGACGGGAGGTGCAGATCTCCTTCGAAGCGGTCTGGAGCACCGAGTCCCCGCTCGCCGCGGACCTGCTCCACCTCGCCGATGCCCTGGCGGCCGCCCGCCGCTGACCGCGCCCCGGGGTCCCCCGCCCCGCCCACCGCGGACGGCGGGCGTCCCGCCGCGTGGTGGCGAGCAGTCCGCGGGCATACACATCCGCTATGCCTTGATTCACCACGGGCCTCTACCGGGACCGCACGATGCTCCCTAACGTTGCCGTTGGTCCCGGCAACCGACCGCCTCTCCGGAGAGCCGCCCCGCCCCGATCGATCCGAGACGACAGGCAGCACGATGCACGAACTCGACGAACTGCTCCGCGACTACGACCGGGCCCGCGCCTACACGGACGAGCTGTGGAAGGACCTCACGCCGGACGAGGTGACCTGGCGTCCGCACGAGGACTCCAGCGCCATCGGCTGGCACCTCGGCCACCAGGCGCACGTCGCCCACTTCATGGTCCGCAACCTCACCGCGGCCGAGCCGAGCCCCGATCCCGAACTGGACGGGATCATGGACTCGGCCAACCCCGAGAAGTTCCGCGGCGCGCTGCCGACCGTCGAGCGGCTCACCGCGTTCCGCGACACCGTCGCCGAGCGGGTCCACGCCCGGATCGGCGCCATCGCCGCCGGGCGGGTCGGCGCACCGTCCCAACTCGCCATCGTCGCGCACCACTTGCTGATCGCCCTGATCAACCACGAGTACCAGCACGACCAGTGGATCGGCGAGGTCCGCAGCGGCGCCCTCGGCCACCCGCTGCCGCCCGACCCCCGGTCGGACCGGCTGCGGCGCATCGACGGCTACCTCGTCCTCGGCGCCCCCGCCTGATCCGAACCCGGCTCCGTCCACCCGGCGGCCTCCGGAAACGCCCCGGAAGCACCCCGGGGACGCCCGGGAAGCGCCCCGGGGACGGCGGTGCCGCGGCCGGGCGGAACCGGTCGGCACCCCCGCCCCACCCATCTGGGATCCCAGATGTATCCTAGATGGGTGCCAGATTACCTGTCCTCTGCTGCCCTGGAAGCGCTGGAGCGCCGGCTGCGCAACTCCCGCCGCCTGAACGTCGTCCTCGCCGCCGTCTGCGTGTTCCTGCTGATCGTCGCCCTGGCCGGCGGCGGCTCCCGGCACCTGACCGGATCCGCGCCCGCCCCCGCGCCGAGCGGCACCGCGAGCGCCACCGGCACCGCGAACGCCACCGGCAGCGCGAGTGCCACCGGCGCCACGGCCAGCCGGACCACCACCGCCGACTCGCTGGCCCGGCGCGACCCGGCGGACCGGATGGCGCTGGGCCCGGCCGACGCACCCGTGGTCATGGTCGAGTACGCGGACCTGCGCTGCCCGTACTGCGCGCTGTTCACCCAGCAGACGCTGCCCGCCCTGCTGTCCGAGTACGTCGACACCGGCAAGGTCCGCTACGAGTTCCGCGACCTCGCGTTCTTCGGCGACCAGTCGGTGGACGGCGCGGTCGCCCTGCACGCCGCGGCCGACCAGGGGCGGTTCCGGGAGTACCTGACCACCCTCTACGGCGCCGCCCCCGACCACGGGCACCCCGACCTGCCGAAGGAGAGGCTGCTCGACTTCGCCCGCACCGCGGGCGTGCCCGACCTGGCGGCCTTCGAGACCGCGCTCGGCAGCGCCGACCTGCGCGCCGCCGTGACCACCGCGACCGAACAGGCCCAGGACCTGGGCGTCACCAGCGTCCCGTTCTTCGTCGTCGGCGACCGGGTGCTCTCCGGCGCGCAGCCCGCCGACGCGTTCCGCGAACTGCTCGACGACGCGCTCGCGAAGGCGGGCGGCACCCGGTGAACATCGGCTTCGCCGGGGCCTTGGCCGGAGGGGTGCTGACCCTGCTCAGCCCCTGCTCGGTGATGCTGCTGCCCGCGTTCTTCGCCTACGCCTTCACCGCCCCGGGCCGGCTGGTCGCCCGCACCGGGGTCTTCTACCTCGGGCTGCTGGCCACCCTGGTGCCGGTCGGCGTGCTGGCCGGCGGCCTGGGCTCCGCCGTCTCCGAACACCGGGAGCTGCTGGTCGGCGCCGCCTCCTGGACGGTGATCGCCCTCGGCCTGGTGCAGCTCTCCGGCCTGACCCTGCCGACCCTCGGGCAGACCCGGACCGGCGACCTGACCTCGAACCTCTCGGTGTTCCTGCTGGGCAGCGTGTACGGGGTGGCGGGGGTGTGCGCGGGGCCGGTGCTGGGTTCGGTCCTCGCGCTGGCCGCGCTCGGCGGCACGCCCCTGTACGGCGGCACCGTGCTGGCGGTGTTCGCGTTCGGCATGGTCGTGCCGCTGTTCCTGCTGGCGCTGGCCTGGCCGCGGCTGCCGTGGGTGCGCCGCGCGGTGCGCCCGCGCGAGGTGCGCCTCGGCCGGTGGCGCAACACCGTGACCCAACTCGTCGGCGGCGCGCTGGGCGTGGCCCTGGGCGTGCTGCTGCTGGCCACCGACGGGACGACGTCGCTGGGCGGCCTCCTCGGGGCCTCCGACCAGTTCGCGGTGGAGACCCGCACCCTGGACGGGGCCGCCGCCGTCCCCGACCTGGCGGTGGTCGGGCTGGCCGTGCTGGCGCTGGGCGCCGCCTGGTTCGTGCACCGCCGCCGCGCGCGGGCCGCGGCCGGGCCGCGGGACGCCGATGGGTGAGCGCGCCGCGTGCCCGCACGGTCGTCCGTCCGGGCCCGGGTCGGGGAAGATGGAGGCCATGTCGACAAGCGAGAGCGCCGCCGAGCGGGCCTACGCCGCCCTCCGGGCCGGGATCCTGGACGGGACGCACCGGCCCGGGACGATGCTCGGCGAGGCCGGCCTCGCCGCCGAGCTCGGGGTCAGTCGCACCCCCGTCCGCGCCGCCCTGGTCCGGCTCCAGGACGAAGGCTGGATCACCGTCTACCCCAAGCGCGGCGCCCTCGTCCGCGGCCTGGACGGCAAGGACGTCCAGGACCTCGCCGACGCCCGGCTGATCCTGGAGAGCACCGCCGTCCAGCGCACCACCCCCGAGCGCCGGGCCGCGCTCGCCACCCGCCTGGGGGCCGAGGTCGACCGGCAGGAGAGGGTGCTGGCCGACGGCGACCTGCCCGGCTTCATCGAACTCACCGTGGCCTTCCACCGCTCCTTCGTCGAGGCCGCCGGCAACCAGGTCCTGCTGGAGCTGAACGACCGCCTCGCCGACCGCCAGCGCTTCCTGCTGTTCAGCTACGGCGAGCAGTTGATGGAGCGCTGCGCCGACATCACCGCCGAGCACCGCGCCCTCGTCGCCCGCCTGGCCGCCGACGACATCCAGGGGTTCTCCGACATCCTGCGCTCCCACGTCGGCGACACCTACGGTTTCGACCTCCGCCACCTGCGGGTCTGAACGACCCGGCGGCCGGGCCGCCTGGTCCGTCCGGCGGGTCACGCACTCCGTCCGGGGGAAGCCGGAAGGTCACGCGCTCTCCCCCGGCCAGGCGAAATCCCGGCTCCAGGCGGCGCAGGTCGGCGGCGGCGCCGTGCCGCGGGCGGCGGGGCTTCGTTTGCATGGGCGGCATGTCAACTCTTCGACACGGGCGTCACCGCACGCTCCGGTCCGACTCGCTGCTGCCCTGGGTGCGGCAGACCTGTGCCCCGAGGCGGCGGCCCGCCCTCTCGTCCGCCGCCTGGCGCTCGCTGGCGGCGGTGACCGCCCCGGCCGGTCTCGGCCTGCTGGCCGGGCGGCCCGCCGAGGGGGTGATGGTGGCGCTGGGCGCGCTCTCGGCGGTGCTGACCGATGTGGCGGCCGCCTACCGGCACCGGGCGGTCACCATGCTGCTGCCCCAACTGCTGGGCGTGGCGGGGGCGTTCGCGACCCTGACGGCCGAGGGGACGGCGTTCGCGCCGTACCTGCTGCCCGCGCTGGGGGTGCCGGCGGGGGTGCTGGCCTGCCTGGGCCCGGAGGGTTCGCTGGGCGCGATGATCCTGCTGATGGACGCCCAGGTGGCGCTGGACCTGCCGCTGCCCGGTCCGCTCTGGCTGCCGCCCGCGCTGATGCTGCTGGGCGGCCTGTCGGTGGTCGTACTGGCGCTGGCCGGGCGGCTGTTCTTCCGCGGCCGGGCCGAACGGGCGCTGCTGGCGCAGTGCCTGACGGGCTGTGCGGCGGTGCTGGAGCCGGACGCGGCGGGCCCGGCCGGGACGGCGCGGCGCCGGGCCCTGCACGACCTGCTGGAGCGGGCCCGGCACACCGGCGCGGTCGGCGGGGGCGCGCTGGCCCGGCACCTGCCGGGTCTGCTGGCCCTCGCCGGGACGGCCTGCTCGGCCGGGGCCCGGGGCCTGGCGGCGGATCCGGCGCTGGCCGGGCGGCTGCGCGCCGAGGCGGAGCGGGTCGCGGCCGGGCGCCCGGCGCTGGGGTCGGCGTGGCCGCCGGGGCGCGGGCCGCTGGACGTGCGGCTGCTCCGGGCGGCGCGGGCCGCGGTGCTGCCGGGGGACGGGGTGGTGCCGGGGGACGGGGAGGCCGTCCCGGTGGACGGCCGGCGGGCGGGAAGGCTGGCGGGGCAGCGGGCGGAAAGGCCGGCGGGGCGGCGGCGGGCGGTGGTCCGGGCGGTGCTGGCGGACCCGCAGTCCTGGCTGTGCGGGCTGCGGCTGGGCCTGGCGCTGCTGCTGGCGGGCGCGGCGGCCGCGTACTTCGACCTGCCGCACCCGTACTGGGCGGTGCTGAACGTGACCTTCGTGTGCCGTCCCGACATCGGGCCGGTCACCGGGCGCGCGCTGGAACGGTTCTGCGGGACGGCACTCGGGGTGCTGGTCAGCGGGCTGGTGCTGGCCTGCGGCGGAACCGGCTGGGTGCTGCTGGCGGTGCTCGCACTGGCGGCCGGGCTGGTCCCGGCGCTGTCCGGCACCGGCTACCTGTACCAGGCGGCGGCGCTGGCCACGGTGGTGCTGATGGTCACCCAGGTCGCGGGCGATCCGGCCCTGCCGCTGCTGCTGCCCTGCCTGGCCTGCTGCGCGATCGGCTGCCTGGCGGCGGTGCTGGCCTGCGAGTCGGCCGGGCCCCGGCACCGGCAGCTCGCGGTGGCCCGCCGGCTGGCCGTCGCGGTCGAGCAGACCACGCTCGCGCTGACCCCGCGCCACTCCCGCACCGTGCCCGCCCCGCACCTCCAACTCGCGGTGGCCCGCGCCGAGTTCGAGCGCGCCCGGCGGGAGCCGCCGTGGCGGCGGGGGGCGATCGACCGGTGGGCCGCGCTGATCGAGGAGGTGGAGCGGACGGTGGACACCGCCCTCACCCTCACCCCCGCCGACCACCGCCACTTCGACCGCACCCGCCACCGACTGCACCGCCTGGCCGAGCAGTTGCACCACCTCGACGGCCACCACCCGGCCGGGCCCGCACCGCTCGCCCCGTCCGCACCGTCCGCCCCGTCCGCGCCGCCGGCACCGCGGGCTCCCAGGATCGGACGCGGCGCCCGGACCGCGTAGCGGCCGCGCGACGGGACGGCCGGGGCCAGGAGGGTCGAGCCGGGGAGGTCAGGTGGTGGGGCGCAGGGCGTCGGCGACAAGGTCGAGGAGCGGGCCGGTCTGCTCCGGCTCGTTGCCGGCCCTGGTGGAGAGGAAGACGCCGAGGAGCATCATCGTGACCCGTTCGGCGGGCACGTCGTCGCGCAGCGTGCCCGCCCTCGCCCCGGCGTCGAGGATCAGGGCGATGGTCGCGGTGATCCGTTCGCGGGTGGCCGGGGTGGCGATGGTGCCGGAGGCCCAGCCGGCCCGGAGGGTCTCGGAGATGCCGCGCTTGGCCGCGAAGAACGCGGCGTAGCCGTCCATCCAGGCGCGCAGCGCCGCTTCGGGCGGGAGTTCGGCGAGCAGGGCGGGCGCGCTGGCAACGACGGTGTCGAGTTCGGTCGCGTAGATGGCCTCGACGAGTGCTTCCCGGGTGGGGAAGTGGCGGTAGAGCGTGCCGATGCCGACCCCGGCCTCGCGGGCGATGGCGTCCAGAGTGGCCTTGCCGTCGGTCGCGGCGAAGGCGTCCCGGGCGACGGCGAGCAGGCGTTGACGGTTGCGCCGGGCGTCGGCCCGGGGCGCCCTTGCGCCCGCGGGGGCGGGGCGGGGATCGGGAGCAGGCAAAGCGGAGGCCCTCCGTTTAGTGCTACGGTGACGATAACGGAGTTCCTCCGTTTACCTCCATCGTCTCACGGGAGCGAGATATCGCCATGCCCTCCACGATCGGATCCCCGCAGTCCACCGCCTCCGGCGCGGAACGGGCCGGCGGCCCCGGCACGCTCGCCGGCCGCACCGTCTCCCGGGTCGGCTTCGGCGCCATGCAACTGCGCCGCCTGGACCACGCGGCCGCGGTCGCCCTGCTGCGCACCGCCGCCGAATTGGGCGTGGACCACGTCGACACCGCCCAGTTCTACGGCGCGGGCTCGGCCAACGAGGCGATCGGCGCCGCGTTCACCGACCGGGACGGCGTCCTGGTCGCCAGCAAGGTCGGCGCCGAACCCTCCGCCGGCCGGCTCCCGGTGCAACTGGCCCAGCGGCCCGAACAGCTCCGCTCCGCCGTCGAGGACAACCTCCGCAGCCTCGGCTGGGAACGGATCCCGCTGGTCAACCTGCGCCGCGCGGGCCACGGCCCGGGGCTGCGCGCCGAGGGCGACCAACTCGTCGACCTGGACGACCAGTTGGCCGTCATGACCGAACTGCGGGACGCGGGCAAGATCGGCGCGATCGGGCTGAGCAGCGTCGGCGCCGACGAACTGCGCCGGGCCCTCCCGGTGGGCGTCGCCTGCGTGCAGAACGCCTACAGCCTGGTGTCGCGCGAGGACGAGGACGTGCTGCGGCTCTGCCTCGCCGAAGACATCGCCTGGGTGCCGTACTTCCCGCTCGGCGGCGAGTACGCGGGCGTGCCGAAGGTCGCCGACGAGCCGGCCGTGCTCGCCGCCGCCCGCCGCCTCGACGTCTCCCCCGCACAGATCGGCCTGGCCTGGCTGCTGCAGCACACCCCGAACACCCTCCTGATCCCCGGCACCGCCGACCCCGACCACCTGCGCGCCAACACCGCAGCGGGCACGATCACCCTCGACCCGGAGACGCTGGCCGCGCTGGACGCTGTCCCCTCCCGCTCCGGGGACATCGAACACGCCTGAGCCCCGCGAGCGCGGGGAACAGTTCGCGAAGACCCGGCCGTCGCCGGTCTGCTCGGGGCCATCCCCGCGAGCGCGGGCAGCAGACGATGCGGGGCAGGTCGACGCCCAGGGCGTAGGGGCCATCCCCGCGTGCGCGGGCAGCAGGGTTCTCCTCGTTCCGGTGGTGTCCCCGTCCGGGGGCCATCCCCGCATGCGCGGGCAGCAGCACTGCGACGGCGGCTGCGTGGTCCGCCCCATCGGGCCATCCCCGCGTGCGCGGGCAGCAGGCTTGCCGGCCTGCGGAGTTGCGGGCCGAGACCCCGCAGGGCGTTCGCCTCCGCGGATTCTGCCACGACCGCGCCCTCCGCGTGCGGCTGGTGCGGATCAGTCGAGGTCGAGGGGGATCACTTCGTCGGTGACGGGTACCAGGCAGCGGGTCTCGCTGCAGGCGCCGTAGCTGACGACCACTTCGGCCCGGTGGGAGCCGGTCTGGCGGACCGGCAGGGTGAACGTCACGGGACCGTCCGGGTAGACGGGCAGTTCGACCTCCAAGCCGGTCGGGCGCAGTTGGCGGATCTCGCGGTCGGTGGCCGGGGTGCCGTCCGCGGTGAGGTCGCCGCGGACGGACAGCCTGGTCGGGATGCCCAGTCCGTCGATGCCCTGCGGGGGGAGGTCGATGCTGTAGAGGTGGAAGCCGGCCTGCTCCGGGCTGAAGGTCGCCCGGACTTCGCGCCGGCCGCCGGACGTGGACACCAGGGTGGCCGTGACGGTGACCCCGTTGGCGGTGGTGTGCGCCGTGGGCTCCGCGGGCCGGTCCGTTCCGCAGCCGCCGAGCAGGAGGGCCGTTGCCGCGGCGGCCCCCAGCACGGACCAGGGGCGGGTGCGGGGCCTCACTGGTCGCCGGCGGGCGCCCAGCGGGTCAGGAAGGCGCTGACCTGGCCGGCGTCCATGCTGCTGGCGTTGGCGAAGGCGCCGTCGTCGGTCGCGGTCCGCAGTTCGCCGTTCGACTTCAGGACGGCCAGTGCCGGGATCCCGCTGGTCTGCAGGTCGACGTACTGGGCGGCGACGTCGAGGTTGTGGTCGAACCTGCCCACGTCGACGGCGACCACGACGTAGTCCTTCTGCAGCAGTGGTTCGACCTGCGCCGAGCGGAACATCACGTCCAGCGCCCGGCAGTCCGGGCACCAGTCGGCACCGAAGTCGACGAGGACTTCCCGGTGGTCCTTCGCGGCCTCGGCGAGGGCCGCCCGGATGTCGGCCTCCGCGTCGCGGCCGGCGTCGTACCCGTCGGGAATGCCCCGGGCGGCCGTCGGGCTCGCCACCGGGAGGGGGCTGCTGGGCGAGGCGACCGCGGCCGGGGACGTCACCGCCGCGGCGACGGACGCCTGCGCGGTGGCGGCGGTGGCAGCGGTGGCGGCCGGGGTGGCGGCGGTGGTACCGGCGCTCGAGGCGCAGCCGGCGGTGAGCGCGACCCCTGCGATCGCGGCCGTCATGCCGAGGCGTATTCGGCGCATGGGGTTCCCTCCCGTAAGTGATCAGTCGCAGGAGGATAGCGGGAACGGCCCGCCCCCGTTCACGCACCCCGCCCCCACCCCGCCCCCACCCCGCCGGCTCTGCCCGTCCGCCCCGTCCGCTCCGCCCCGTACGCTCTGCCCGGAGCGAATCTGCGCTGGGCAGAGAAGCCTTCGCCCGGGGGCTGCGGTCGCCGACAGTGGAGTGACCGACCCTCCGTCAGCACCGGGAGACACGATGACCCCACTGCCCAGCACCTTCCCCCACCGGCTCCGCCCGCGGGCGGAGGACGGTGACACCCCGCCCAGCCCGTTCGACGACCACCTGGCGGCGCTGCTGCTGGCCCGGCGGATCGTGCTGCTCGGCACCCAGGTCGACGACGTGTCGGCGAACCGGGTGTGCGCGCAGTTGCTGCTGCTCTCGGCGGAGGACCCGCGCACCGACATCAGCCTGTACATCAACAGCCCGGGTGGCTCGGTCACGGCGGGGCTGGCGATCTACGACACCATGCGGCTGATCCCGAACGACGTGTCGACCCTGGCGATGGGGTTCGCCGCCAGCATGGGGCAGTTCCTGCTGACGGTGGGCGCGCGGGGCAAGCGGTTCGCGCTGCCGAACGCGCGGATCATGATGCACCAGCCCTCGGCGGGCATCGGCGGCACCGCGTCGGACATCGAGATCCAGGCGGAGAACCTGGAGTACACCAAGCTGGCCATCGAGCGGATCACCGCCGAGCACACCGGGCAGAGCCCGGAGACCATCGCCCGGGACGGCGACCGGGACCGCTGGTTCACGGCCGAGCAGGCCCGCGAGTACGGGATGGTGGACCGGGTGCTGGAGACGCTGGCGGAAGTCGGCAGCACCGCGTCCCGTCGACGGGCGGGGCTGTGACATGGCCTCCTACCCGATTCCCTACGTGATCGAGCGGACCGCGCAGGGCGAGCGCTCGTACGACGTGTTCAGCCGGCTGCTGAACGAGCGGATCGTCTTCCTCGGCACCGAGATCGACGACGGCGTCGCCAACGTGGTGATCGCCCAGCTGCTGCACCTGGAGTCCTCGAGCCCGGACGAGGAGATCGCGGTCTACCTGAACTCGCCCGGCGGGTCGTTCACCTCGCTGATGGCGATCTACGACGCGATGACCTTCGTGCGGTGCCCGATCGCCACCTACTGCGTCGGGCAGGCGGCCTCCACCGCCGCGGTGCTGCTGGCGGGCGGCGACCCGGGGCGGCGTTCGGTGCTGCGGCACTCCCGGGTGCTGCTCGGCCAGCCCGCCAGCGGCGGGCGGCGGGGGACGGTCTCCGACCTGAGCCTGGCCGCCAAGGAGGTGCTGCGGATCCGTTCGCAGGTGGAGGAGGTGCTCTCCCGGCACACCGGCCACCCGGTGGCGACCCTGCGCGCCGACATGGACCGGGAGAAGGTGTTCAGCGCCGAGGAGGCCGTGGCGTACGGCCTCGCCGACCGGGTGCTGAACAACCGTCTCCCCGACGCGGGTTGAGGGCAGGGCCTGGGCGGCCTGGGCTGCCACCCAGGCCCCCAGGCCGCCCAGGCCGCTCAGGCCGCCAGGCAGAACCCGCCGTACCGGCCCGCGGACGCCGCCCGGCCCGCCGCCGCCGTCCGGCCGCGCAGCGCGGTGGCGGTGGCGGTGGCGGCGGCAGTGGCGCTGTGCACCGCGACGAGTTCCCGCTGCACCAGCGAGAGCACGTCCCCGAGGCCCAGGCCGAGTGCCCGGGCGGCGGCGGCGAGCACCTCGGAGGAGGCTTCCTTGCGGCCGCGCTCCAGCTCCGACAGGTAGGGCACGGAGATCCGGGCGGCCTCCGCGACGTCCTTCAACGTCCGCTGCTGGGCGAGTCGTTCGCGCCGCAGCACGTCGCCCACCACGTCCCGCAGCAGGGGTTCCCTGGGCGCCGGGGCCGCCGGCGCCTCGGGCCGGGGGCGCAGCGGGAGGACACGGGCCGGGGCGGGCGAGGCGTGAGTGCTCATCCTCCCAGCCTAGGCACCGGGCGCCGGAAGGAAAGTCCGCGCCGCTCTGCTCTCAGCC
>NZ_JBHUWH010000183.1:0-14034 GCF_042670125.1 Kitasatospora sp. NPDC057198
CCCCCTACCTCCCGCGGGCGGATCCCGCACGCCGGGCTGGGCCGAACGATCGGGCCGACGGCTGGGCCGAACGGATGACGCCCGGCCCGGCCGGCGGCGCGGTGCCCGGCCGCTGCGCCCCCGACGCCGCTAGCGTCCTGCGGGATCGGCCGGACCGGGGACGCACGGCCCGAACCATCCCCGAACCGGAACCCGAACCGACCCAGGACCCGAACCGGCCCGGGACCCAACCCAGGACCCGAACCGGCCCGGGACCCGACATGGGACCCGAACCGGCCCGGCCCCGGGATCGAACGGACGCGGACGGGAGCGGCGGGTGCGCTGGACGGCGGCGGCGGAGGCGGCCCTGTGGTGGGTGGTGCTGTGCGGCCTGTACACGCTGCTGATCTCGACCGTCGACGCCCTCGAACTGCTGGTCGGCGCGCTGCTCGCCCTGCTGGGCGCGGCGGTGGCCGGCCCGGCGCGGCGGGCGGCGGGGGCCCGGCCGGGCGGGGCCCGGGGGTGGTGGCCGGCGCTGTGGTCCTGGCCGCTGGCGGTGGTGGCGGACACCTGGCGGCTGGCCGTGCTGACCGTCCGGCCGGCGCTCGCCCGGCCCGCCTTCCGTGAGCTGGAGCTGCCCGAACGCACCGGCCCGGCCTGGGCGTTGATGCTCTACTCGGCCACTCCGGGCGGCTACGCGGTCGCCGACGACCCGCCCCGGGTGCACGTTCTCGTCGCCGAACCCGGCCTGCTGGAGCGGAAGTTGACGGCTCCGGGGGGCGGTCCGCGGTGAACGGCTGGCTGATCGCCGCGGCCGTGGACTGCGCCGCGCTCGCCCCGTGCCTGTGGCGGTGCGCCGTCGGCCCGGCGCAGGAGCGGCTCACCGCGCCGGCGTTGGCCGGTTCGGTGCTGGTCGCGCTGTTCCTGCTGCTCGCCCAGGGGCTGGGCCGCTCCTCGTACGTGGACCTCGCGCTCGTGCTGGCCGTCCTCGCCCCCGCCGGGACGCTGGTGTTCACCCGGCTGCTGGCGGGCGAGCCCTACCCCGAGAACGCCGCGGAGAGCGGACCGGAGCAGGGGTGAGGGCCGCACGGCCGGCACCGTTCCCACCGAACCCCCTTGCCCTGGAGGAGAATTGACCTCACGCCATGTCCTGGCCCTGGTGCTGCTGGCAGCCGGTTCGGGGGCGCTGCTGCTCGCGGCGGCGGCGCTCGTCCGGCTGCCGGGGCGGTACCTGCGGCTGCACGCGCTGTCGGCGGCGAGCACCCTGGGGGTGCCGCTGACGGCGGCGGCCGCGGCGGTGGAGACCGGGCCGGGGCGGGCGGCGGGGAAGCTGCTGCTGATCGGGGCGCTGGTGCTGGCCGCGGGCCCGGTCACCACGATGGCGATCGGGCGGCTGACCGTCCGGCTGGACGCGGAGCGGGCCCGGTGACCGGGCTGATCGCGGTCGCGCTGCTGCTGACCGCGGCGTTCGCGACGCTCGCGGTGCTGACCCGCGACCCGGCCCGGCAGGCGGTGGTGCTGTCCGGGCTCGGCCTGGCGCTGGCCCTCCTGTTCACCCTCCTGCAGGCCCCGGACGTGGCACTGTCCCAGCTCGGGGTCGGCACCGCGATCACGCCGCTGCTGATCCTGTTGACCGTCCGCAAGGTGCGCCGCGAACCGGTGCACAAGGGGGGCCGCGAGGACGGGGAGCGGGAGCGGGAGCGGTGAGGCCGGGCACCCGCCTGGCGCTGTTCGTCCCGGCGGCGGGCGTGCTGGCCGTCGCGTTCGGCGCCGCGGCGCTGCGGCTGCCGGCCTTCGGCGGCGACCGGCACCCGTACGGCGCGCGGGCGGTGGCCGCCGCGCTGGCGCACCGCACGGCCAACGCGGTGTCGTCCGTCAACTTCGACCAGCGGGCCTTCGACACCCTCGGCGAGGAGTCGATCCTGTTCGCGTCGGTGCTCGGCGCGACGCTGCTGCTGCGCCTGGCCCGGGACGAGCACCGCCGCCGTCCGGCGCCGGGGCGGGTGCTGTCCGGCACCCGGCTGCTGGGCGCGGCGCTGCTGCCGTTCGCGCTGCTGACCGGCGGTTACGTGGTCGCGCACGGCGCGCTCAGCCCGGGTGGCGGCTTCCAGGGCGGGGTGGTGCTGGCCACCGGCCTGCACCTGGCGTACGTCGCCGCCGACTACCGGGCGCTGCGGCGGCTGCGCCCGCTGGCGGTGCTGGACGTCGCGGACGGGCTGGCGGCGGGCGCGTTCGCGGCGCTGGGCCTGGCGGGGCTGGCGGCGGGCGGGGCGTACCTGCAGAACGTGCTGCCGCTGGGGACGTTCGGGACGCTGGCCTCCAGCGGCCTGGTGGCGGTGGTCAACGCGGTGGTGGGGGTGGAGGTGGCGTGCGGGGTGGTCGTGCTGCTGGCGCACTTCCTGGAGCAGGCGGTGGAGACCGCGGAGAAGGACGGTCACTGAATGGGCGTGCTGCCGTACCTGGTGGCGGGGTGGATCCTGCTGGCGGGCTGCTACGGGCTGGTGACCAGCCGGAACCTGATCCACGCGGTGGGGTGCCTGGCGGTGGCCCAGTCCTCCACGTACGTGCTGCTGCTGACGGTCGGCTACCGCGCGGGGGCGACCGCGCCGGTCTTCTCGGACCTGCCGACCGACGCGCCGGTGGTCGACCCGGTGGTGCAGGCGCTGGCGCTCACCGACGTGGTGGTGGGCGCCACCGTCACGGCGCTGCTGCTGGCGCTGGTGATCCAGCTGCGCAAGCGCCACGGCACCGTCGACCCGCAGCGGCTGACCGGCCTGCGGGGCTGAGCGGGTGACCCCCGGAACCGCCGCCGCACCGCTGGCCGCCGCGCTGCCGTCCGCCACCGACCTGCCGTCCGCCGCCGCACCGCTGGCCGCCGCACCGCTCGCTGCCGCGCTGCCGTCCGCCGCCGACCTGCTGCCGCTGGCCGTGGCGGTGCCGCTGCTGGGCGCGGCGCTGCTCGCCGTCACCGGCCGCCGGCTGCCGCGCACCGCGCGCGACACCGTCGCCGCCTGCTGTTCGGCCGCGCAGGTGCTCTGCCTGGGGGCGCTGTGGGTGCGCACCGGGGACGGCGTCGCGGTGTCCTGGCTGGGCGGCTGGGGGCCGGTGGGCGGGGAGTCGGTGGGCATCGTGCTGGCCGCCGACCGGATCGGCGTGCTGGCGGCGCTGCTCGCGGCGGTGCTGGTGCTGGCGGTGCTCGCCTACTCCTGGCGGTACTTCGACGAGCCGGCGGGCGACAAGGGCGGGGTGTACCCGGCGCTGCTGCTGCTCTTCTCGGCGGGCATGACCGGCTTCGCCCTGACCGGCGACCTGTTCGACGCCTTCGTGTTCTTCGAGCTGATGGGCGCGGTGGCGTACGCGCTGACCGGCTACCGGATCGAGGATCCGCGCCCGCTGCACGGCGCGCTGACCTTCGGGATCGTCAACTCCCTTGCCGCGTACGCCTCGCTGCTCGGCATCGGCCTGCTGTACGCGCGCACCGGCGAGCTCGGTCTGGCGCAGCTGGGCCGGGCGCTGGACGCCCGGCCGCCGGACGCCCTGGTGGGCTGCGCGTTCGTGCTGGTGCTGGCGGGGCCGCTGGTGAAGGCCGCCGCGGTGCCGTTCCACTTCTGGCTGCCGGACGCGCACGCGGTCGCGCCGAGCCCGGTGTGCATGCTGCTGTCGGGCGTGATGGTGGAGCTGGGCGCGTACGGCGCGGCCCGGATCCGCGGCACGGTGTTCGGCGGGCCGGGCGGCGTGCCGGCGGACGCGGTGCGGCCGGTGCTGCTGGCGGTGGGGGTGGTGACGGCCCTGACGGGCGCGCTGATGTGCTGGCAGCAGCGGCACCTGAAGCGGCTGCTGGCGTTCTCCACGGTCGGGCACGTCGGCCTGTTCCTGGTCGGGTTCGCGCTGCTGACGCCGGAGTCGGTGGGCGGCACCGCCGTCTACCTGGCGGCGCACGCGGGCGGCAAGGCGGCGCTGTTCGGGCTGTGCGGGGTGCTGCTGGACCGCTTCGGCTCGGTGGACGAGCACGGGCTGTTCGGCCGGGGGCGCGGGCTGCCGCTGACGGCGGCCCTGTTCGCGGCGGGCGGGCTGGCGCTGGCCGGGCTGCCGCCGTTCGGGACGGGGCTGGGCAAGGCGCTCGCGGAGCACGCGGCGGGCGAGTGGGCCTGGTGGCTGCCGGCCGTGTACGTGCTGGTCTCGGCCGTCACCGGCGCCGCCGTGCTGCGGGCCGCCGCCCGGGTGTTCGGGGGCTGGGGGCGGCCCCCGGCGGAGCACCCGGGCGAGCCGGAGACCACCGGCGAGGGCGAGGAGCCGGAGGTCCGCGGCCCGCGGCGGGCGCTGCCGCGTCCGATGCTCGCCGTTCCGGCCCTGCTGCTGGCGGCCTGCCTGGCGATCGGCCTGCTGCCCGCGGTCGGCCGCCGACTGGCCGCCGCGGCGGCGGTGTTCACCGACCGCACGGGCTACCTGGGCGCCGTCCTGGATGGTGCGCCGGTGCCGCCGCCGGCCGCTCCCCCGTCCGGCTGGACGGCGTCCGGCGTGCTGCTGGGCCTGCTCTCCGCCGTGCTGGCGGCAGCCCTCGCCGCCGCCGCGCTGCGCGGTCCGCTGCCCGTCCCGGCCGGGGCCCGGCGGGCCGTCCGCGCGCTGCGCCGGCTGCACTCCGGCCTGCTGGGCGACTACGTGACCTGGCTGCTGGTCGGCCTGGCCGGGCTGCTGGCCGCCGTCGCCGCCCTGTCATGACCGCCCTCGGCGAGGGCTGACAGATCGTCCACCGTACGATTGAATGCGCTTGCTGAAAGTTGCAGAGAGCTGGAGCAAGGGGCGGGGCATGCGGGACACGGGGGATCTGATCCGGCGCTGGGCGTGCGCCACGGCGGTGCTGGCCCTGGTCGGCGCGGGGACGGCGGGGTGCTCGTCGGCCCCGGGCGGCCCGGCCGCGATCGAGGTGGACGCCGCGACGTCCCTGGCCGACCAGGCGGTGCACGTCCGGATCACCGGGCTGCGCTCCGGCGAGGAGGTCACCGTCGGCTCGCAGGCGGAGGACCAGCAGGGGAAGCAGTGGAACGGGCGGGCCGTCTTCCGGGCGGACGCCCAGGGGACGGTGGCCCTGGACGGCACCGCGCCGACCTCCGGCAGCTACCGGGCGGCGGACGGGATGGGCCTGTTCTGGTCGATGGAGCCCGCCGACGGCGATCCGGAGCACGCCTCCTTCTACCCGCCGGGCATGCTCCAGCAGAGCTACCGGGTCACCCTGACCGCCACCGCGAAGGGCCGCCCGCCGGCCTCCCGGACGCTGACCCGCCGGTGGCTCGGGGACGGCGTGACCGACCGCAGGCTGACCCTGGCGCCCGACGGGGTCTCGGGGGACCTCTTCCTCCCGGCCCCGGGCACCCCGCGCCACCCGGCGGTGCTGCTCTTCGGCGGCTCGGAGGGCGGCAACGGCCTGGCGCCGGCCGCGGCGCTGCTCGCCTCGCACGGCTACCCGGCGCTGTCCGTCGGCTACTTCGGCCGCCCCGGCCTGCCGAGCGCCCTGAAGGACGTGCCGCTGGAGTACTTCGCCACCGCGGCGCGCCTGCTGGCCGCGCAGCCCGGCACCGACCCCGGCCACCTGCTGGCACTGGGCTACTCGCGCGGCAGCGAGGCGGCCCTGCTGCTCGCCGACGACTACCCCGAACTGATCCACGGCGCGGTCGTCTACTCCCCGTCCGCGCAGGTCAACAGCGGTTTCCCGGACCGCCTCAGCACCGCCTGGACCAAGGACGGCAAGGACGTCGGCCTGGGCCCGATACCGCTCGACCGCGTCAGCGGCCCCGTCCTGGCGATCGCCGGGGCCGACGACAAGCTGTGGCCCTCGCCGCTCTGGGCCCGGCAGATCGTCCAGGAGCTCGACGCGGCCCACGACCCGTACCCGCACCGGGCGCTGGTCCTCCCGGACGCCGGGCACGGCGTCGGCACCTTCCCGTACCTGGCGGCGGGCACCCGCCCCGCCCACCCGGTGACCGGCGAGCAGACCGACCTCGGCGGCACCCGGCCGGGCAACGCCGCCGCCCAGGAGCAGGGCTGGCCCGAGGTGCTGGCCCTGCTGGCCTCGCTGTCCGGCTGAGCCCAGGCGCCGCCCGCACCGCCCGCCCGCGCCGGTCGCACCGCCCGCACCGCCCGCCCGCACCGCCCGCCCGCGCCGGTCGGATCCGCGACCGACTCCGCGACCGGCTCCGCGGCCGACTCCGCGACCGGCTCCGCGACCGACTGCCTCCGGGAGCGGCGGAGTCGACGCCCGGTCAGCCCTCCTGCGCGGCCGCGCCGTGCGCGAGGCGGTCGCGGGCGGTGCGGCCACGCCGTTCGACCGGCAGGACGCCGGTGGCGGCGGCGAGGCCGTAGGGCGGCATGTCGCCGTAGATGGACTCGTAGTTGCCGGCCGGGACGACGTACGTCTCGTGCCAGATGCCCACGTGCTGGCGGGACTTGCGCTCGAAGCGGTTGATCGTCGCCCACGCCTTGCGGTGCAGCCGGTCGGGGGCGGAGGCGTAGGCGAGCAGCTTCTCCGCGGACTCCCAGTACTGGACCACGTAGTAGGTGCGCGGCGAGCCGGCCAGCAGTTGGTGGCCGAGCAGCCCGCTGTCCGGGTCACGGGAGAGTTCGCGCAGCATCCGCGGCATCGCCAGGAACACCGGCAGCCAGTGGTGCGGGGCGCGGAAGTGGTTGATCCGCATGCCGATCAGGAAGAGCACCACCTCCCCCTCGGCGGCGGCGGTCGTCCGGCCGGGCATCGGTTTCGGTCGTGCGAACACGGGTCCCCCTCGTCCTCGGCGGGCCCTCCCGTGATGGGATAGCCCCACTCACCAAGTGCTTTGGATAGTGGCACTCATCAACGGAGGGCACAAGGGCATGCGCCTGGCGGATCTCGGCGAGCGGAGCGGCGTCCCGCTCGCCACGGTCAAGTACTACCTGCGCGAGGGGCTGCTCCCGCCCGGCCGCCGGATCAACGCCACCCAGGCCGAGTACGACGAGTCCCACCTGCGGCGGCTGCGCCTGGTGCGGGCGATGATCCAGGTCGGGCGGATCCCGGTGGCCACCGTCCGCGAGGTGCTGGCGCACGTGGACGACGACTCGCTGGGCCGCACCGTCCGGCTCGGCGCCGCGCTCTGGGCGCTGCCGTACCCCGCCGGGGAGGCCCCCGGCACCCCGCCGGACGCCGAGGACCCGTCCCGGGCCGCCGCGCTGGTGCTGGTCGACGCGCTGCTGGAGCGCCTCGGCTGGTCCATCGCCCGCGAGCTCGGCGACCTCTCCCCCGCCCACCGTGCCCTGGTCGCCACCCTGGCCACCCTGCACCGCCTCGGCTACCCGCTCGACGCGGACGACCTGCTGCCCTACGCCCGCACCATGGAGCAGGCCGCCGTCCACGACCTCGACCGGACGGACCGACTGCCCACCGACCGCGAGCGCGCCGAGTACGCCGTCGCCTCCGCCGTCCTCTTCGAGCCCGTCCTGCTCAACCTCCGCCGCCTGGCCCAGGCCGAGGAGTCCGGCCGCCGCCACGGCCTGTGACCCGGCACGGCACCCGGCGCGTACCGGCACCCGGCGCGTACCGGCGCCCGGCGCGGGGTAGGCGAACCGGTCGTCGCCCCCTCACGGAAGCAGGTCCCGCCGATGGCGTGCCGGATCAGTGAACTCGTCCTGGGCTGCCGCGAGCCCGAAGCGCTGGCCCGCTTCTGGTGCGCGGTGCTGGACTTCGTGGAACTCGGCCGCGAGCCGGACGGCGGCATCGAGATCGGCCCGCCCGAGGGCTTCGGCGGCGCCCGGCCCACCCTGGTCCTCAGCCCCGAGGCCGAGCCGCACCCGGGCCTGCCGCGCCTGCACCTCGACGTCAGCCCCACCGACCGCGACCAGGACGCCGAGCTGGAGCGCCTGCTCGCCCTCGGCGCCCGCCCGGCCGACGTCGGGCAGAGCGGCGAGGAGTCCTGGCACGTCCTCGCCGACCCGGAGGGCAACGTGTTCTGCCTGCTCAAGGCCCGGATCAGGGAGCTCTGAGCACCCCCGCCCCGCGGCTCCCGGAAATTCCCCCGGGAGCCGCGATGAGTTTCCCGCCCGCCGCCGGTACGTACGGTCGAGCCCCGCCGGACCCGGCGGGGCGGACCGGGAACGAGCACGAGGGAGGGAGTCCGATGTCGGACACCCGTACGGCGGACGTCGCCGCGATCCAGGCGGTACTGGCGGACACCTACAAAGCATGGGAGGCCGGCGACGCCGGGGCGATGGTCGCCGACTACACGGAGGACGCGACCGCGATCCTCCCCGGCTCGCTGCGCGACGGCCGCGAGGCCGTCCGGGCGAACATGGAGCGCTCCTTCGCCGGCCCGCTGCGCTCCACCTCCACCTGGAACCGCACGCTGAGCGTGCGCTTCCTGGGCCGGGACGCCGCGATCGTGCTCACCGAGTCGGGCATCCTGTTCGGCGGCGCGAGCGAAGTCCCCGAGGACCGGAAGGTCCACGCGACCTGGGTGCTGGAGAAGCGCGACGGCCGCTGGCTGATCGCCTCCTACCACAACAGCCCGGTGCACGCGCCGGCCCACTGACGGACGCCCGTCCTCCTCCTCCGCGCGCCCGCCCCGCCCGTCGGCCGACCGGCCCGCCGGCGCCGCCGGTGTTTCCGTTCGGGCGGGGCGGTCAGACGCCCGGCAGTGGTGTCGTCTGCGCGAAGGAGGATGTCCCGTGTCCAGGACTGTCGCGGATCAGGTGCTCGCCCGCTTGCGGGAGTGGGGCGTGGAGCAGGTGTTCGGGTACCCGGGGGACGGGATCAACGGGTTGTTGGCGGCGTGGGGGCGGGCCGACGACCAGCCCTCCTTCGTGCAGGCCAGGCACGAGGAGATGGCCGCGTTCGAGGCGGTGGGGTTCGCCAAGTTCTCGGGGAAGGTCGGGGTGTGCGCGGCGACCTCCGGGCCGGGCGCGATCCACCTGCTGAACGGGCTGTACGACGCGAAGTTGGACCACGTGCCGGTGGTGGCGATCGTCGGGCAGACCGACCGCAGCGCGATGGGCGGCTCGTACCAGCAGGAGGTGGACCTGCTGAGCCTGTACAAGGACGTGGCCTCGGCGTACTGCCAGATGGTGACCGTCCCGCAGCAGCTGCCGAACGTGCTGGACCGGGCGTTCCGGACGGCCGCCATGTACCGCACCGTGACCGCCGTGATCATCCCGGCGGACGTGCAGGAGCTGCCCGAGCAGGCGCCGGAGCACGCGTTCAAGATGGTGCCCTCCAGCCTGGGGATGCCGCACTCGCACCCCGTGCCGGACGACGCCGACCTGCTGCGGGCCGCCGAGGTGCTGAACGCGGGCGGCAAGGTGGCGATGCTGGTCGGCCAGGGCGCGCGGGGTGCGCGCCGGCAGGTCGAGCAGGTGGCCGAGCTGATGGGCGCGGGGGTGGCGAAGGCGCTGCTCGGCAAGGACGTGCTGCCGGACACCCTGCCGTACGTGACGGGGTCGATCGGGCTGCTGGGCACCCGGCCCTCGTACGAGCTGATGCGGGACTGCGACACCCTGCTGACGGTCGGCTCCAGCTTCCCGTACACCCAGTTCCTGCCGGAGTTCGACCAGGCGCGGGCGGTGCAGATCGACGCCGACCCGTTCATGGTGGGGCTGCGCTACCCGTACGAGGTCAACCTGGTGGGCGACGCGGCGGCGACGCTGGACCGGCTGCTGCCGATGCTGCACCGCAAGAAGGACCGGAGCTGGCGCAAGCAGGTGGAGAAGAACACCGCGCGCTGGTGGGGCGTGATGGAGGAGCGGGCGAAGGTGCCCGCGGACCCGGTCAACCCGGAGTACCTGGTGCACGCGCTGGACGCGCTGCTGCCCGAGAACGCGATCCTGACGGCGGACTCCGGCTCGGCCGCGAACTGGTACGCCCGGCACCTGCGGATGCGCGGCACGATGCGCGGTTCGCTGTCGGGCACGCTGGCGACGATGGGCCCGGGGGTGCCGTACGCGATCGGCGCGAAGTTCGCCCACCCGGACCGGCCGGTGGTGGCGCTGGTCGGCGACGGCGCGATGCAGATGAACGGGCTGGCCGAGCTGGTCACCGTCGCCCGCTACCGGGAGCGCTGGAGCGACCCGCGGCTGGTGGTGTGCGTGCTGAACAACTGCGACCTGAACCAGGTGACCTGGGAGATGCGGGCGATGCAGGGCGCGCCGAGCTTCCTGCCCTCGCAGCAGCTGCCGGACGTGCGCTACGCGGACTTCGCCGAGTCGGTGGGCCTGCGCGGCCTGCGGGTCGAGGAGCCGGGCAAGGTCCGGGCGGCCTGGGAGTGGGCGCTGGGCGCGGACCGGCCGTGCGTGCTGGACGTGCGCACCGACCCGGCGGTGCCGCCGATCCCGCCGCACGCCGACTGGGCGCAGATCAAGGACGCGGCGGAGTCGGTGCTGCGCGGCGACAGCGACCGGGCGAACGTGGTCAAGCGCGGCCTGCGGGCCAAGCTGGCCGAACTGCTGCCGCACCGGAGCAAGTCGTGACCGGACCGCTCCAGGCCGTCCGCGAGGGCCGGTTCCAGCGCTCGCTGTCGCTGGCCACCGGCGCCGGCTCGGTGGTGGCGGCCGCCGAGATCTACCTGGAGCACGACCGGGCCGGGTTCGGCAACCGGATGATGTGGTGGCCGGTGGTGCTGGGCCCGGTCGGCGCGGCGGCGGGCCTGGCGGGCGCGCTGGACGCCCGGGCGGCCCGGACGCTGCTGCCGCTGGCCTCGGCGGCGATCGCCGCGAACGGGCTGCAGGGGTTCTGGCTGCACGTGCGCGGGGTCGCCGAGAAGCCGGGCGGCTGGCGGATGGCCCGGTTCAACTTGGAGACCGGCCCGCCGGTGTTCGCCCCGCTGCTGCTGGGCATGGTCGGCGGAATGGGCCTGGTCGCGACGGTGCTGCGGCGCGAGGGGCGGTCGTGAGCGCGGAGCGGTCGGCGCCCGGGGAGCGGCCGGAGTACCGCGGCCGGTTCCCCGGCTACGACTCGCTGGCCCGCCGCCCGCAGTGGGACGAGGTGACGGCCGCCCTGGTGACCTCCCGGGTCGCCGGGCCGTGCCCGCCGCTGCGGCTGTTCACGCCCGCCGAGGAGGCCACCGCCCGGGCCCTGCTGAACCGGCTGCTGGACGACCCGCCGGTCGACCTGCTGCAGATGATCGACGCCCGACTCGCCGAGCGGGAGACCGACGGCTGGCACTACGCCGACCTGCCGCCCGACGACCGGGCGTGGCCGGAGACGATGCGCGCGCTGGACGAGGACGCCCGCGCGCTGCCCGGCCGCCCCTCCTTCGCCGAGCTGACGGAGCGCCGGCAGGACGGCCTGATCGAGAAGGTCCGCCGGGCGGTGCGCTGGCACGGCTGGCCCGCCGAGCACGTGTGGAGCCTGTGGACGCGCTACGCGTGCACCGCGTACTACAGCCACCCGGAGTCCTGGAACGAGATCGGCTTCGGCGGCCCGGCGTTCCCGTCCGGCTACGCCCGGCTGGGCGTCGGGCGGCGCGAGCGCTGGGAGGTCGCCGACGCGCACCCCGAGCGGCAGCCGGACGCCGACCGGCCCGACCCGCCGCCGCTGCCCGCCGTCACCGACCCCGGCCGGCACGGCGAGGCGAAGGCCGCGCTCGCCACCCTGCGGCAGACCACCCGCCGCCAGCGGTCGGTGCGCCGGCGCAACGCCTCCGCGTGGCTGCTGCCGCAGGACGGCCTGGGCTTCGACCGGCAGCTGGTCGAGCGGATGCGCCGCCACCGGGACGAGGACGAGGTCGACCTGGTGGTCGTCGGCTGCGGCGCGGGCGGCACCGTGCTGGCGCAGCGGATGGCCCGGGCCGGCTGGTCGGTGGTGGTGCTGGAGGCGGGCCCGTTCTGGGACCCGCTGCGCGACTGGGTGAGCGACGAGTACGGCTCGCACCACCTGTACTGGACCGAGCCGCGGGTGCTGTCGGGCTCCGACCCGGTGCCGATGGGGTCGAACAACTCCGGGCGCGGGGTGGGCGGTTCGATGGTGCACTTCGCCGGGTACGCGCCGCGCTTCCACCCGTCGGACTTCGAGACGCACCGCCGGGACGGGGTGGGCGCCGACTGGCCGCTGTCGTACGCCGACCTGCGCGCCTCGTACCAGCGGCTGGAGGCGGAGCTGCCGGTGGCGGGCCAGTACTGGCCGTGGGGCGAGCCGCACGCCTACCCGCACGCGCCGCACCCGGTCGGCGGCAACGGCGAGGTGTTCCTGCGCGGGGCGGCGGCGCTCGGGCTGGAGGCCCGGGTCGGGCCGGTGGCGATCTCCAACGGCCGGTTCGGGCGGCGCCCGCACTGCGTGTACCGGGGCTTCTGCCTCCAGGGCTGCAAGGTCAACGCGAAGGCGTCCCCGCTGATCACCCACCTGCCGGACGCGCTGGCGCACGGCGTGGAGGTCCGCGCCGACGCGATGGCCTGCGCGGTCGAGCTCGGCCCGGACGGGCTGGCGAGCGGCGTGCGCTACCTGCGCGGCGGGCGCGAGCACCTCCAGCGGGCCCGCACGGTGGCGGTCGCCGGGTACGCGATCGAGACGCCCCGGCTGCTGCTCAACTCGGCGAACGCGCGCTTCCCCGACGGCCTGTGCAACGACTTCGACCAGGTCGGCCGGTACGTGATGGTGCAGGGCGCGCCGCAGGTCTCCGGCCGCTTCGAGCAGGAGGTGCGGGCGTACAAGGCGCCGCCGCCGGAGGTGTCGACGGAGGCGTTCTACGAGACCGACCCGGCCAAGCCGTACCGGCGGGGCTTCAGCATCCAGACCGTCTCGCCGATGCCGATCACCTGGGCCGAGCACGTGGTCGCCCAGGGCCACTGGGGCGCGAACCTGCGCCGCTACCTGTCCGACTACGTGCACTGGGCGACGCTGGGCGGGCTGGCCGAACTGCTCCCGCAGGCCGGCAACCGGGTCACCCTGGCGGAGGAGAAGGACCGGCACGGGCTGCCGGTCGCGCACTTCGCCTACTCGCAGTGCGACAACGACAGGCAGCTGATCGCGGCGGCGGGCGACGCCATGAAGGCGATCCTGGTCGCGGCGGGCGCCAGCGAGGTGATCACCATCGACCGGTACGCGCACCTGGTGGGCGGCTGCCGGATGGCGGCCCGGCCCGAGGACGGCGTGGTCGACCGGGACCTGCGCTCCTTCGCGGTGCCGAACCTGCTGATCACCGACGGCAGCGTGCTGCCGACCCAGGGCGCCGCCAACCCGGCGCTGACCATCATGGCCGTGGTCGACCGGGCGGCGGGCGTGCTCGCCGCCGGTGCCCGCAGCGGCCTGCGGACCCCGAGCTGACGGAGTGACGATCATGTGGACCGATCATCCGGTCGAATGGCTGACGGCGCGGGTGTACACCGTCCCGACCGACCGTCCCGAGGCCGACGGCACCCTCTCCTGGGACTCCACCACCCTGGTGCTGGTCGAGGCGGGCAGCGGCCCGGTCACCGGCCTGGGCTGGACGTACGGCCCGCCCGCCGCCGCCTCGCTGGTGCGCGAGCAGCTCGGCCCGGTGGTGCTCGGCCGCGACGCGCTCGACACCTCCGGCGCGTACGAGGCGATGCGCCGGGCGCTGCGCAACGCGGGCCGGCCGGGCCTGGGCACGTACGCGCTGTCCGCCGTCGACCTGGCGCTGTGGGACCTGGCGGCGCGGCTGCTGGACGTCCCGCTGGTGGGGCTGCTGGGCGGGCGGCCCCGGCCGGTCGAGGTGTACGGCAGCGGCGGCTTCACCACGTACCCGGACCGGGTGCTGGAGCGGCAGTTGCGCGGCTGGGTCGAGGAGCAGGGCATCCCGCGCGTCAAGATCAAGATCGGTGAGGCGTGGGGCAGCCGCCCCGAACGCGACCTGGAGCGGATCGCCACCGCCCGCGCCGCGATCGGCCCCGACCCGGCGCTGTACGTGGACGCCAACGGCGCGTTCACCGCGAAGCGGGCGATCCGGCTGGCGGCGGCGTTCGCCGACGACGGGGTGACCTGGTTCGAGGAGCCGGTGCCCTCCGACGACCCGGCGGCCCTGGCGGCCGTCCGCGCCGCCGTCGCCCCCGACGTGGCGGCCGGCGAGTACGGCGACGACGCCCGCT